>CATOLW010000244.1 GCA_951800935.1 uncultured Clostridium sp. | reverse complement strand
TAATTAATTTAAAAGTAAAGGTGGTTTTAAAATGAAGAAAATTAGTAGTGGTAAAGTTCGTGAAATATATGAAGTAGATGATGACAAACTTTTGCTTGTTGTTTCTGATAGAATTTCTGCTTTTGATTATATTTTACCAAGTCTTGTTCCAAACAAAGGAAAAATTTTAAATCAAATTTCTGCATTTTGGTTTGATTATATTAAAGATATCATTCCAAATCACATTATTTCAACAGATATTAAAGATTTTCCAGAAGAATTTCAAACCGAGAAATTTGAAGGAAGAAGTATGTTAGTTAAAAAATTAAAAATGATACCAGTAGAATGTATTGTTAGAGGTTATATTACAGGTTCTGGATGGAAAAGTTATCAAGAAAATGGTACCATTTGTGGAATTCAATTACCAGAAGGATTACAAGAATCTCAAGAATTACCTGAACCAATCTTTACCCCAACTACAAAAGCAGCTGAAGGACATGATGAAAATATTTCTTTTGACGAAGTTTGCAATTTAATTGGAAAAGATTTAGCAGAAGAATTACGTAGCAAAACGATTGAAATTTACTCTAAATGTGCAAAATATGCAGCTACAAAAGGTGTTATTATTGCAGATACAAAATTTGAATTTGGACTTGATGAAAATGGTAAGCTAACCATTGGTGATGAGGTTTTAACTCCAGATTCTAGTAGATTTTGGCCTGCCAAAAGTTATGAAGTAGGAAAGTCTCAAAAAAGTTTTGATAAACAATATATTCGTGATTGGATTAAATCTACTGGTTATGACCCAGAGTCTGGCAACCCAATTCCAGATGATGTAATTGATACAACAGTTAATAAATATAAAGAGGCTTATAAAATTCTTACTGGTAAAGATTTTTAAATAAAATTTTTGGGAACTCCTTAACGGAGTTCCCTTTCCTTTTTAAAGTTGTATCTTTTCAAATTTATCTTTATCAATATTTTTAGGAACTTCGATTGGATACTTACCAGTAAAGCATCCATCACAAAATCCTTTTACCTTACAAGGTTTCGTAATTTCTTTTAAACTTTCTAAGCTTAAGTACTCTAAAGTATCTGCACCAATTTCTTGTCTAATTTCTTCTACTGTTTTATTATGAGCAATTAAGTTTTCCCTTTTGTCTACATCGGTTCCAAAATAGCAAACATCTACAAAAGCTGGTGAAGCAACTCTAATATGTACTTCTTTTGCTCCTGCATCCTTTAACGATTTTATAATTCTAGTAATCGTAGTTCCTCTTACAATCGAATCATCTACCAAAACTATTTTTTTGCCTTTTACGGTATGTCTTAAAGGATTTAATTTTAGATTTACCAATTTTTTTCTTTTATTTTGTGTATTTTGGATAAAAGTTCTTCCCACATACTTGCTTTTAATAAATACAATATCATAAGGAATTTTAGATTCCTTTGAATATCCTAATGCTGCATCATTTCCAGAGTCTGGAACAGATGCTACAATGTCAGCTTCAACTGGTGCTTGTTTTGCTAAATATCTTCCCGCTTCTTCACGAAAAATATGAACATTAATGCCATCGATAGTAGAATCTGGTCTAGCAAAATAAATATATTCAAATACACACATTCCTTTATTCTCATCTGGTAAAAACTTTTCGCTTCTTATTTCATTATTTGTAATCGTTACTACTTCTCCTGGTTCAATATCTCTATCAAAAGTAGCTCCCATAATATCTAAAGCACAACTTTCTGAAGCAAATACAATATCTTCTCCAAAATGACCTATACAAAGCGGTCTAAATCCTTGTGGATCTCTTACTGCAATCATTTTTTGTGGTGATAAAATCAAAAGAGAATATGCTCCTTTTATAATTTTCATTGTGTTTTTAACTGCATCTTCAATAGATCCTGTTTTTAATCTTTCTCTTACAATGATATGACAAATAATTTCCGTGTCACTTGTTGTGGTAAAAATTGCGCCTTGTTCTTCTAATTCTCTTTTTAATTCTACTGCATTAGTTAAGTTTCCATTATGAACAACTGCTAAGTTTCCTTTTTTATGCTTTACCACCATTGGTTGTGCATTTTCTTTTTTACTAGTTCCTGTTGTAGAATAACGTACATGTCCTATTGCCATTTTTCCTTGTGGCATATCCCTTTGCACTTCTTTGGTAAAGACTTCGGAAACTAAACCAATATCTTTATGAAAATGAATAATACCGTCTTCGTTAATGGCAACTCCGGCAACTTTCTTCTCCTCTATGTTGTAGAGCAGACAAACCTACACAAACTTGTCCTATTAAATCTTCTTTTGCTTCTTTGGAATAGGTATC
>CATOLW010000243.1 GCA_951800935.1 uncultured Clostridium sp. | reverse complement strand
TATTTATTAATCATCTAAATCTGTTTCAGCAATTGCTTGCGCTACATTGTATATTAGTTTTTGTTTGTCTGGTGAACAACTTTTGATTAATTCAGAAAATTCTTTGTTTAAATAATTTTTAGAATTACTAGAAGCTCCATTTAAAACATAACCTTCTGTAACGTCTAATAAGCCGCATAATTGATTTAATCTTTTTAAATTTATATGGGAATTTCCTCTTTCTACTCTGCTTAAAAATGCAACGGAAATATCAATTTGTTCTGCTAAATCTTCTTGTGTTAAATTTTTTGCAAGTCTTGCTTGCTTAATTCTTTGACCAATAACGGTATAGTCTAATGCCATATTTATTACCACCTTTCTATTCTTCGACATTAATATAGCATTTTATAGTTTAAATTTACAGAAACCTCAAAATACAAATGGAACCTATTAGTTTAAATTAGAATGAAATATAATCAAAAATCATAAAATAAAAACAAAAGAAGTAATTAACAATATAGTAAAAATGAGAAAAAACAAGAAATAAGAAGAAAAACTAAGAAAAAAGTAATAAAATTGGAATAAATACCCATTAAAATCACAAAAAAATGAACAAATTGGAACAAAAACAGTATACATAATTTGATTTTGAACAAAATATATAGTATAATAGACTTTGTCATTAAAAAGGAGAGTGAATTTTATTTTAAAAAGAAGATTGAAATATAAAACGAAACGAAGGATAAAATTGCTAAATGGTATTATCTTATCGAGTAGTTTAATGCTAGGGTTAGTATCTATGAATCATAGACCAATGTATAAAGTAAGTATTTCAGGAACAGAATTAGGTTATGTATCAAATAAGCAAGCATTAGAAGAAAAAGTAAAAAAGAGCATTGTAGAAAAAGAAGAAAAAAATGTAGATAACATTAATTTTAAAACTTCACCTCAATATGAATTAACATTTGTTGATAAAACAGTTACTTCACAAGAAGAAGAAATTATAGAAACAGTAAAGCAAGAAGTAGATATTACTTATAAATATTATGAACTTGCTTTGAACAATGAAACGATTGACTCTGTAAATACAATGGAGGAAGCAGAAGATTTAGTAAACAAAATAAAAGAAGAAAATGAGCAAGAATTGAATTTAAGTATTATCGAAAAATATACAGAAAAAGAAGAAGAAGTACAAACAACCAAAATTGAAGTGGCTAAAAATGAGGTGCAAGCAAAAGTTATGGAAAAACAAAAAGAACAAGAAGAACAAAAGCAAGAAGAGGAACGAATTAAGAATATGCCAGAAATAAATGGTATTAAATTAGCTTATGCACCAATTACAGGAACCATAACATCTAGATATGGTGTTAGTAGTAGAATTAGAAGTTCAAATCATACAGGATTAGATCTTGCAGCTTCTACAGGAACACCAATTAAAGTAGTAGCATCAGGAACAGTAACACATGCTAGTTACCAAGGTTCTTATGGAAATTTAGTAAAAATAGACCATGGAAATGGTTTAGAAACTTGGTATGCGCATACTAGCAAAATGTATGTATCAATTGGTCAAAAAGTAGAAGCAGGAGAAGTAATAGCAGCAGTTGGCTCAACGGGAAATTCAACAGGTTCCCATTTGCATTTAGAAATTAGAATTAATGGTGAACATGTAAATCCACAAAATTATTTATATAAATAGGAAAAAGTGTCGCATTGGGGACGTTTCTCTACGCGACATTTTGTCGTTTTTGGGACACATCTTTTATGAAAAAATAATAAATGATAAAGTTATAAATCAAAAAGATATGTCTCCAAAACAACAAAATGTCGCGTAGAGAAACGTCCCCAATGCGACACTTGACAAATTTTCTTAATAATATATAATATTTGTGGTTAAACTAATACAAATGAGGAGGAATTTTTTTATGGCAAATCAGATAAGCGAAGAAGAACAAAAAGTTCAAAATATGATTAATGAACTAGTAGAAAAGGCAAAAAAAGCATCTGAAGAATACTTAAAACTAGACCAAGAAACAGTAGATAATATTACAAAAGCAATGTCAATGGCAGGATTAGAGAATCATATGGAGCTAGCAAAACTAGCGGTGGAAGAAACAGGTAGAGGAATTTATGAAGATAAAATAACAAAGAATATGTTTGCAACAGAATATATCTACCATAGTATTAAATATGAAAAAACAGTTGGGATTATCAATGAAAATGAAGAAGAAGACTATGTAGAGATTGCAGAACCAGTTGGTATTATTGCGGGAGTAACACCAGTAACAAATCCAACTTCTACTACTATGTTTAAATCTATCATAGCAGCAAAAACGAGA
>CATOLW010000242.1 GCA_951800935.1 uncultured Clostridium sp. | reverse complement strand
AAAAAAATGGGAAATTAGAAGTAGGACAAAAAATAGTAATTCCAAGCATTTAAAACAACAGATTATATTGACATTTACATAATGCTAAGGTATAATGTTTATATCTTAGTACATTATGAATGTTCTTTGAAAATAATTTGAATTTTTAAAGATTCATTAAAAATTCAATTCATATATGTCCCAATATTCACTTTTACAATAGACAAGGAGGAAATGCAAAATGAAAAAAATTACTTTAGGAATTATTTTATTAACTATGTGCTTTTTTGCAGGTAGTATAAACGGTAACTGTGCGGATGATGCTAATGGTATTATAGTCACTGGCATTCATAAGACATTTGATTTTAATTTCAAGGATAGTATAGTTCAGGATTCAAATCGGTTTATCAATGTAAAAGAGAAAATAAATTCAACTGCAATAGAAGAATTTAACCTTGCTACAATTAGAGCATATGTCCGTAGTAGAGGGCTGCTAGTGAATGACAATCTAACTGCAGAAGGATTGATAGCAATATGCGAAAATCCTGGCGATTTAGATCTTCTTAATGATACCGTTCAGGACTGGTTTGCAGAAGAAATTGAAAGAATAGATTTAACTGCAGAGCAAGAGGTTCGTATTGCTAAGTTTGGAAGATTTCCTTATAGTAGAGGATTATTATTCCGCACTAAGTTGACTGCTGATGGACTGATAGCAGTATGCGAAACATCAGGTGCCTTAAATCTTCTAAACGAAGATGTTCAGAACTGGTATGCAGAAGCAATAGAAAGAACCAATCTAACTGCAGAGCAAGAGGTTCATATTGCTAAGCTTGGAAGATTTCCTTATAGTAGAGGATTATTATTCCGCACTAAGTTGACTGCTGATGGACTGATAGCAGTATGTGAAACACCAGGCGACTTAAACCTTCAAAACGAAGATGTTCAGAACTGGTTTGCAGAAGCGATTGAAAGAACATCTCTAAGTGTAGAACAAAAAAATCAAATTACTGGGTTGGGATTTTAAAGTTATTAAAGGGACTTATATGAATTAATGAAAGCATCAAGCACCAAGGGAATATTTCCTGGTGCTTGATGCTTAACTTTTTACTATTTAATAAAAACATATAATTTTTTAGCTTATTATATATTAGCCAAAGGATTACTTTCAACTGCATTACGAACTTGGTCATTACTAACATGAGTATAAATTTCAGTTGTTGCAATGCTTTCATGACCTAAAAGCTCTTGCAGAGCTCGAATATCTACCTGGCCATACTGATACATTAGAGTAGCAGCTGTGTGTCGTAATTTATGAACCGAGTATTTTTTTGTATCTAAACCAGCCATTTGCAATTGTTTTGAGACAATTGCTTCAACCGTTCGATTACTGATTCTCGTTTTTCTTTCACTTAAGAAAAGGGCTCTTTCAGAATATTTACTGTCATGTTTTATGCCTTCTTTTGGACGTACTGTTAAATAATCAGAAATTGCTTTCATACAAGCTCTATTTAGGTAAACAGTTCTTTCTTTATTTCCTTTACCAATAACATTTAACTTACATTCTTCAAAATCAATATCACGAATATTAATACCAACCAATTCAGAAAGACGCATACCACAATTTAAAAATAAAGTAATAATGGCATAATCTCTTTCCGAATTTCGATTATCTTCATTGGAAGTAATATCTAGTAATTTTTTACTATCTTCCAAAGAAAGATATTTAGGCAGTCTTTTATCTAATTTAGGAGTTTCTAAATCTTGAGCAGGATTTACTTCAATCAATTTAGCTTTTCTACTTAAATACTTAAAAAAGATGCGGATTGTAGAAATTTTTCTAGCTCTTGTTGTAGCTTTACTATGAAATTCACGAGTCAAATAAGAAATGAAAGCATGGATATCATCTAAAGTAATCCTTTTTATTGTATCAATTGTTATATCATCAATTTTAATTTCTTTTAGCTCGGTTTCATCTGTTAAACGAAAATGCATTTTGATAAATCTTAAAAACATAGCCAAATCATAATTATATTCTTTAATACTGTTAGGTGATTTGTTTAAAATAGTAATAGAATAATCTAAAAAAGAATTTAAAAATTCTGGATTGTCTTCTCTATTTATCATAATTATCCTTCCTTTCAAAATGTTATGTGATGATTAAAGTTACAATAGCATGACTATCTAAATTGTCATGAAAAACATAGTCATGATAGCATAAATTATATTCAATATTTGAATCGGTTTTATTTAATAATATAATAATAACACTTTTATCAGGATTTTGAAAGGCTGTTACAGAAATATTATCAGAAAATTTACTAAAATGAATTTTTTTA
>CATOLW010000241.1 GCA_951800935.1 uncultured Clostridium sp. | reverse complement strand
GTTACAGAATTAGCAAACTATGACACAGAATTAATGGAAGATATGAAAGCACAAAAAGATGAAATTGAATTAACCAAGAAAAAATTAGATGGTACCAAAGAACAATATGCAAACATGAAACAAAACCAAACCAAAACAGCCAAAATATTAGAAAATACAAAAAGCATACGAGAAAATTATATAGCCAAATTATCAGACAAAGAAAAAGAAATACAAGAACAAATTGATGAATATAACACAAAATTTGCAGAAATCAATAAAGAAATCTTGCAACTTGCTATGCAAGGAATTGATACACAATATATAGGAGGAGAACTAGCATGGCCAATTCCAGGATATACCAGAATTACTTCGAAATATGGAATGCGTGTACATCCTATTACAGGAGTCTATAAATTACATACAGGAGTAGATGTAAGTGCACCAACGGGAGCAAATTTTGTAGCAGCAAATGATGGAATTGTTACAAAAGCAGGGTATAATGGAGCTTATGGTAATATGGTAATTATTGACCATGGAGGAGGTGTTTCTACTTTATATGCACACGGTTCAGAAATTATGGTACAAGTAGGCGATGTTGTAAAAAGAGGAGAAACAGTAGTTTTAAAAGTTGGTTCAACGGGATATTCTACAGGACCACATGCACATTTTGAAGTAAGACTAAATGGAGTCGTAACCGATCCAATGCCATATATTACAAATGGTATTGTACCAACTACGCAAAACCAAAACACAACCAATACCACGAATACAACAGAGCAAAATACAGTAGCAAGTGAAGAAAAACAAAATACAACCAATTAAAATAATTAGAAACTTAATAAGAAAAATCATAATAAATTAGGAGGAACTTATGAAAAAAGGAATTTTTAAAATAATAGGAATGGTAGTTATAATGGTACTATTATTACAAACCAATACATTTGTGTTAGCAGAAACCAAAGAACAATTAGAGAAGAAGCAAAATGAAAATAATAAACAAATTAATCAAACGCAATCTGAATTAGAGGAAGTACAAACAGAGAAATCAGAAACAACAAAACAAGTAGAAGAATTATCAACACAAATAGCAGATTATGAATCACAAATTGAAACACTAAATGGTCAAATAACAGAATTAAACAGTAAAATAACGCAATCAGAAAAAGAATTACAAAAAGCGCAAGAAGATTATACGCAACAAGAAGCGTTATTAAATGCTAGACTAGTTGCTACCTATGAAGCAGGAGAAACTTCTTATTTGGATTTTTTATTATCTTCTGAAAGTATTATTGATTTGATTTCGAATTATTATTTAGTAGCAGAAGTAGCCAATAGTGATACGGAATTATTAGAAAAAATTGAAAAACAAAAGCAAGATATTGAGAAAGCTAAAAAAGAATTAGAAGGAAGTAAACAGGAATTAGCTACTTCAAAAGCAAGTAAACAAAGTGTAACAACACAATTACAAACAGCGAAAGAAGAGAAGAAACAGCAAGTAGCAAAATTATCAGAAGATGAACAAAAGTTACAAGAAAAAATTGAAGAATTACGTCAAGCAAATGTTTCCATAGACAACGAAATTAGAGCAGCACAAGCAGCAATTGAAGCAGCAAGAAGAAAACAAGAAGAGGAAAGAAAAAAACAAGAAGCAAATAATAGTAATAAAAAACCTTCTAATCCATCAACAGGTGGTTCAGCTGGTAGTGGAAGTGTTAGTTCTTCTGGTTTTATTTATCCAGTACCATCTGGTTATACCAGAATTACAACAGGATTAAACTATTCAAATGGTAGTTATCATGGAGCAGTAGATTTTGGTAGTGGAGGCATTAATGGACAACCAATTTATGCAGTAGCAGATGGATATGTAGTAACATCGAAAAGATTAAATGGAAGTTATGGAAATTATATTATTATTGCACATTATAATGGATTATATACTTTATATGCACATGGACAAGATGGATCAAGACGAGTATCAGCAGGAGATACCGTAACACAAGGACAACAAATTATGAATGTTGGTAGTACAGGAAATTCATCAGGACCTCATTTGCATTTTGAAGTAAGACAAAGCCCAGGTGAATATTCAAATCGAGTAAATCCAATGGGATATTTACCTTAGTCATGAAAAAAAATAAAAGACATATACTGTTAAGAATAGATTTGTGCCTTAGGAAGGAATGATATAAAAAATGGAAGAAAAGAAGAGATTTCAAGTATATAAAGTGATAATGCTAGTTGTTTTAGTAGCATTTATCACATTTTTATGTACATCAATAGGCATGTATCAATATTTGACGAATCAAAAAATAGTAGGAAAATCACTATTTGCAACATCTTCTTC
>CATOLW010000240.1 GCA_951800935.1 uncultured Clostridium sp. | reverse complement strand
AAATTCTGTAATTTTTTTTGTTGTATTTGAAGATTTTTTGTGTTTTCTTCTAATTCTAACAATTTTCTCACACTCCTTGTTTTTCTTTTTTTGCGTCTTTGATATATCCTACAATGGAGCATATCAATAGAATTATTTCTAATATAATGCCCATGATTGATATAATAACTATATTATAAGCTAACCATAAAATACTTGCTACTATTCCTAATATTTTATATGTTTTTACATTTTTTTGCCATAAAGCAAAAGTAGTAATTAGTGTTGCTACTACAGATAGTAAACTAAGTGGTCCGTTATAAGTAAATATGGTTAACAATATCATAAGCATAATGGTTACAATTAATATAATTAAATCAAAGTTTTTATTAATTTCTTTTCCTTTTGCTTTTTTGGTTTCTTGTATTAAAAGCGTTACATCTCGTAATACCATAATAGCTGACATGGCAGCACCTGTATAACCATTTAGCATAGCCATTGCTGCAGTTTGCCCAATATGTGCAGCTAAGTTTGCAGTTAAAATTTTATTTCTATCTTTTAATAAATAACTTAAACTTAAGATAGCAAAATAAATGATGGTAATTACTTGTGAAACTATATAAATAACTGTAATTTCCATTTTTCTCTCCTTTTATTTTAATTTCAAGTTAATTATATAGCTTTTGATATTAATATGCAACTTTTCCATGAAAATTATTGTAAATAAAAGGGAATCCCCCCGAAACCTAAGAACTCGATTTCAGGAGGATATTTTTTAGATTGCTTGAAACATTTTTTCGAATTCTTTTACTAATTGAATAAACGCTGCCAAGCTGTTGCATCGGATAACACAAATTTCAACATCTTCTGACAAATAATCCATATTAAGAATTCCAGATAGAAAATTTATTTTAGTAACACATCCCAATATTACCTGAGAATCTGAACATTCTGTTGCTACAATAATCTCCCGTCTCTCCTCATCAATTTCAAATACATCAACTAGTAATCGCATGCTGTTTGTTCCCCTTTCTATACCTATAATATTATGTACATTATATCACAATTTCTAATACTTTGCAAATACTAGATGTATCCCCTTACAGATACAACATGTTTTTTCATTTTAAAATAATTACTATATCTTTCCTCATTTTCTTATTTCTTTGCATTGTCTAATTCTTTTACGATAAAATCTTTTAATAAAGAAATTTGAGCATTATCATGCAAATCAATAGCAATTCTATCATATTTGTATGTTTGATAATCAATGTTATATTTATTTTTTTGGTTTGATTTTTGTGCCTCTTCTTCAAAAATATCTTTTCTTTTTTTGGATTCTTTTCGTGCTACATCATTGTCAGGTAATAGTAAAACATTATAATCTGATAATTTAAAATATTTGGTTTTAGGTAATAATTCCCAATCTAGGACAATTGTAGTGTTTTTCTTTTTGTTGCTATCAATCATTTCATCAATTTTTGCTTCTATTGCTTTATAGATTGGGTCATCTAGTTGTTTTATTTCTTTTCTTGCTGTTGTTAATGCATCAAAAAAAGTGGGTAACTCTGTTATATAAATATCATATTTTTCTTCTAAATAGATGATGGTTTTTTCTATTATGTCATTGTTTTGATAAAAATCTCTACTTATTTTATCAACATCCATAATAATCGCATTTTCTTTTTCGAATTCTTTGGCTAAAGTTGTTTTTCCTACTCCTTCTTGTCCAGTAATTCCAATTATATTCATATTATATCACCTTTGCTATTTTTTATAATTATAACCTTGCCTTTTTTATTTAGCAAGGTCTTTCTAAGATTTTATTTATTATTATAAATTATTCAATTTTAAATATTTTTCTAATGCATTTACATTCATAATGAAGAATTCGCTTTTATGATTCTTTAATAATTCTGACAATTCTTCTATTTCTATCCATCTAATATTTCTTGATTCATTCGTTTCTGATACTGGCTCTCCTTCAGCCTCACATATGAAGTGATTGCATATTATTGAATAAGCATTCTCTAGGTTTTGCGTTACAGAAAATGGAATAAAGCTTATTGTTTTTGTTTCTTGGTCATATATTTTTTCTTCTTCTCCCATAATTTTAGTAACTTTCAATCCTGTTTCTTCAAACACTTCTCTTCTTATTGTATCATAGGCATTTTCATATTCTCTTATTTTGCCTGCTGGTATTTCATATTGTCCATTTGTTTCATTCCCGTCTTTTTTCCATCTTTCTTGAATTATAATGTGCTTTTTTCCATTTATTATTCTTTCTATTATCATTCCTACTGCAGGTTTTGCAAATTTTTCTTCCATCAATAATCCCTTTCCTTTTTAATTATTGTTAATTTCAAACCATTTTCCTTC
>CATOLW010000239.1 GCA_951800935.1 uncultured Clostridium sp. | reverse complement strand
AAACCATTGTTGTCTTTTTTTCTAACTAGCTGAGTATCTTTTTCAATTAATTCATAAAACTTCATAATGTCAGTTGGTCTGATTTTATTAATATAAAAATGTCCGAAGTATGGTAAAAGTCTTGTTTCTAACATTCTACAATAACGCTTGTATGTAGTAGGAGCAAGTTCTTTTGAACCATAATCTCTTTTCCATATTTCTGTAAATTCAGAAAATCTAAGAAATTTGCCATCAACAACTAAGCCATTTTGTACTTCAGTAACAAATTTCGCTAGTTCAACTTCTGCATCTTTTTTAGTTCCATGTACTGTTTTTCTGTGTATCATTGGATTTCCATTTAAGTCAAATCCTTCAGACACTGTTAGCCTGTAACTATTTTTTCCTCTTTTTTCTATACTCCCAGCCATTACTTAATTCACCTCCTTTCAAGTATGCCTATGGGTGGAGGAGTATGTATCTTGTTGTTAGCAAAAACATTATACAATAATAGTTAACGAAATGCAATAGAAATTTGCAAAAAAGATTAAAAACTTCAAATTACTTTAAAAAAATAAAAAAAACAAAAATATACTTGACAAAATCACAGAAAAAGAATATAATTAGAAAAAATACAATAGAAAGGAATGAAACATATGGTAGATGATGAATTTTCCAAAACAATAGTTGAAGGTATGCAACTAGGTCTTAAAAATGCAAAGATAGCTAAAAGAGAAAATGGAGATAGATTTGATAATGCAGAAAGATTTAGGAATGTTGATAAAATTATAAGTTCATTATACAGCAAAATATCATTAGATTCAAGATATGAAGCAAAGGAATTTTATAGAGGGAGTTATAAACTATTATTTGTGTATAATAGGGAAGAACATAGATTATATTCTTTTATGAGTGAGGATAGATTGGGAACACTTATTAATTCTAAAAATATAAAAGATAAACAAAATTATATTTTTAGTTTAATGAGATTTAACCCAGAAGAGAGACGTCAACAAGTTTTATTTCCAGAAATGGATATAATACTTGATGAACAAGAAAAAATTCAAGAAAGAGTTAGACAGATAATAGAAGAAGATGGAGATATAGAATATATTACAATCTTATATAAAAAGCAAGGATTTAATTTATTGAGTGTAAGAGCAGTAAAAATGTCTCAATATGCTGAAGTGATTAATAGTCAAGATTTATCAGATTATATTACAGTTGACTATGAAGATGCTTATGAAAATTCATATAATATTAAGGAAGAAATCCCTGCAGAACTTGAATTTAGTATCAAACCAGATATTTTGGCTAAATCTAAGAATTTAGATGTAAAACTAGATAATGAAGATATAAGAAGAGGGGAAAATAATGAATAATTTTAATGGTGAAAGATTAAAATTAGCAAGAATATATAGAAATATGACAGCTAGCGAGTTAGCAGATAAGTTAAGGGTATCTCGCCAAGCTGTTTTACAATATGAAAAAAATGAAAATAAGCCTAAATTAGAAACTGAATTTACTATAATAACAACATTACATTTTCCAAGAGATTTCTTTTATATGGATAACTTAGATAATATGTTTGTTGGCAATACTTTTTTTAGAGCCTTATCAAGTACAAAAAAAATAGACTTACAAACTCAGGAAGAGAAAACTAGATTTATTGTATATATATATGAATTTTTGAATAATTATTTTAATTATCCAAAATTAGATTTGCCAGAAATAGATACAGATATTGATTTAAATAATAAAGAGAATATTGAAGATATTGCAATAAAAGTTAGAAATTATTGGGGATTAGGTTCACAACCAATAGAAAATATGGTTAACTTATTAGAAAATAAGGGAATAATTGTATCTACTCTTAATGTAGACAATAAAAAAATTGATGCTTTTACTCAAGTTCATGAAATAAATAATAAAGAGAAGTATTGTGTGGTATTGAGTAACGACAAACAATCAGTAGCAAGAAGAAATTTTGATGCAGCACACGAACTAGGACATATTATTTTACATAAACATATAGAAAAGCTAGAAGAATTGTCTTCAGAAGAACAAAGAGAATTAGAGGAACAGGCAAATTCTTTTGCTGCGGCATTTTTATTGCCAAAAAATGTTTTTTTTAATGATCTTAAAGATCCTCTTAATTTAGAATATTATAAAGAACTTAAAAAAAAGTGGAAAGTTTCAATTGCTGCAATGGTAATGAGGGCAAGACAATTAGGAAGGATTAATAATAGTAATTATATAGAGTTAGTAAAATCTATGAATTACAGAAAATGGAGAATAAAAGAGCCTTTAGATAATCAATGGAAGTTACAAGAAACAATTCTATTCAAAAAATCAATTGATATGTTGAAAAATAGCAATGTTCTTTCTAGTAGTCAAATTGTA
>CATOLW010000238.1 GCA_951800935.1 uncultured Clostridium sp. | reverse complement strand
GTTAATGAAGAACCTACTAGGAAAAGAACAGCAAGAATGATAGCAGAAGAATACTTTCCCAATTTAAAAATAATGCTATACCCATTTTTACTAAAAGTAAAAGATGAACAAATGTCAAAATTAAATACTGATATTATGATTATGGATGAGCTTCATAGAACCGGTGCTGATAAATGGGGAGAAAGAATTAATACATTACTAGAAAAAAAATCCAAATGCTAAAATCTTGGGATTAACAGCAACACCTGATAGAACGGACGACAAAAATGTTGTTAATGAACTTTTTGAAGGAAATATTGATTATGAATTAACATTAGTAGATGCTTTAAGAACTGGAATAGTAAAATCACCAACCTATGTAAAATGTCATTATGCCCTAAAAGAACATTTAGAAGGAATAAGCACAGCTATAGAAAATTGTAATGATAAGCAGATGAAGAAAGAATTACAAGAAAAATATAATAGAATGAGACAAATAGTAGAGCAAGCAGATGGAATACCAGAACTTTTTGCAAAAAATATAAAAAAGAAGGATGGAAAATATATAATTTTTTGTAAAGACAAAGAACATATGGATGAATTAATGGTAAAGGCTAAAGAATGGTTCGGTTCGATTGATTCAGAACCTGAAATATATTCTGTTTTTTCAGGAGAAGGTTATTCAGAAAAATCTAATAAAAAAACAATTGAGAATTTTGAAAATTCGAAATCAAATCATATAAAATTATTGTTTTCTATTGAAATGCTAAATGAAGGACTGCATGTTGAAGATATTTCAGGTGTAATAATGGAAAGACCAACAGATTCAAGAATAATTTACTTACAACAATTAGGTAGAGCACTATCATCTGATACTTCAAGAGATAAAACAATAGTATTTGACCTAGTAAATAATTATTTAAAAAACAATTTAGATGCTGAAATCAATAGAAAAGGAAAAAATAAAACAAGAAATAGTCAAGGTGATTATACTAATATTGATGGTGCATATAAAACTACTGAAATAGAAGATATACCTATTTTTAGAATACAAGGTGAAACACAAGAATTTCTGGATTTATTAAATGTAGTACAAGAAATTATAAATGAAAGTAAATATTTAACTAATACAAGAAAAATAAAGGAATGGATAGAAAAATCAGGGAGAACGAAGCCACCTTCTATAAGAAGCAAAAATGAAGAAGAAAAAACATTAGGAAACGCTTTAAGTAATATTAGAAAAAGTTTAATTAATCCCTATATGAGTAGAGAAACAGAAGAAGAAAGAGAAGATTTTAGAGAGAAACATCCAGAAATTGATGAAGTATTAGATATAATAAGCAAATTAGATATGCAATGTGGAACTAAAAAGCAAAAAGAGCTTGCTATTTTAATAAAACAAGATTTAGAGAAAAGAAAATTGCTTCAAGAAGCTAAAAAGTTAGAAAAAGATTATGAACAACAATTATCAATAAAAAAAGAAAAAATACCTGAAAACACTCAAGAAAAAGGAGAAGATTTTGATGAACAATAAATTAATTCCAACAAATGGATTATGGTATAAAATTAGAAATTTTTTTAAAAGAATATTTTTCAGAGAAAAATCATATGGCATAACTGAAACGCAAATTACTTTAGAGCAACAAAAAAGCAATAATTATGTAGGTTCTGATAATTTAAAAGAAAAGTTTGAAAGAGAAAACGAGAAGAAAGCTTTAGCTGAAAAATTACTTTATGGAGAGTTAGGTGTAAGTGAATTAAATGAAATAGAAGTTGATGAAATGACAGAATATTTTACAGACGATATTCAAAATATTGATAATGAACTTCTAAGAATAAAAAGACATATTATTGCTATGCAACAGGAGATTAACGATGTATCATCATAATATTCTTTTTATAGATAATAAAAATATCTCATAGAATAGGCAACCAATAGTCTATTCTATGAGATATTTTTAAATTTACAGATATTTTTTTAATTGTTCTACTGTATTTTCTTGAAACTGAACAAACTCCGTTAAAATATTTTTAACAGGCTCATCAGCTGTTGGATTATGATTTAAAAGTTTAACTCCTTTAATAATACCCATATTAGTACCTTGAAGCATCATCTCAGCAATTTTGGAAGTACTTTTATCTTCCATCGTATTGAATTCCACACTCATCCATCCCATGGCTTTTTGCATTGGATTTAATTCTTTTGGAAAATCGTCATAATTTGTTAATTGCGTATTTACTTTGTTTAAAATATCGTTGTATTTATCATATTGAAATTTTAAATCTTTTTTAAAGTTATCATCTTGTACTTTTTCAGCAACATTAGAAATCGAATCCATTCCCATTTTAATGCCTTTATTAATTTCATTCAAAATATAGCCAGGACTATCCATTGTAATTCCTCC
>CATOLW010000237.1 GCA_951800935.1 uncultured Clostridium sp. | reverse complement strand
CTCCCCAATCTTGCATATTTTTTCCTGCTGTAAGAGTTTTTTCTGTTTGAACAACTATCTTTTGATTGGTTTCATTTATTGCGTTTGATATGGCTTGCTGTTGATTTTTAGCATCTACTAATTCATTTTTTAATTGTCTTACCTTATCAGAATCTTCTCCAAAACACTTTTTTGCTTCTTCTAGTTTTTGATTGGTTAATACTACTTTTTCGGTACTTTTGGCTAGTTCTTCTTTTAGCAATCTTTGTCTTTCTTTTAGTAAATCTACGTTATTAGCATCTTCTTTCAATTGTGTTGCATTTAACCTTAATTCTTTATTTAATGACTTTATATCGCCATTCATTTGTTTGATACCACTAGTAAATTCCGATGTTATTGCCTCAAATTCTATCTCTATTTTTGTCTTTCTAGCCATCCGCTTCTCCTTTCTTTCAAAAAAATAAGAACACCTTTAAAGATGCTTTTATTTTCTATTTTGTCTGTAATTCATATAATCTATATAATTATCAAAAGCTATTTTATTAGCTACTATTGACAATATAAAAGAGTAGTCACAAGTCCAAAATAACTCCTCATTAATATTTAAATATAAAACATAGTAAAAATAATAATCCTCAATATCTTCTAAAACAAACTTTGGTATTTTTATTTTTTGTTCTATTTTTTTTGTTTTTATTATAAATGGCTTTCTAAATCCATCATTTTCTTTTATTTTTATTAACTTGTTTACTGTATTAATAAATATATTGTCATATCTAATTTGTTTTATCATCTCTTGATATGTAATACATTCTTTTACATTGTCAATATTAGCACATAAATATGCTGTATATAATATGATTACATATCCAAACATATCTGTAATATTATCTTGACTTAATATTTTCATGCATTCGCTATGAGTTTCATAATCTATCATTCTTAGTTGCATTAATTTTCCAAAGGTTAATGTTAATTTTATCTTTTGTCCGTTTTTTAATTCATATTCTAATATTGTATTTTTCATAATACTTTCCTTATAATATCATGTTTGTTGTAATCGTTAAATGCCCTGCTTTTTTATTGATTTTTTTCTCAAATTCCTCATAGTTCATACACATGTCAATGTTATCAATATTGGCACATAAATATGCGGTATATAATATTGTTATTTGTTCAAATATGTCTCTTACTCCATTTAACAATATAGTATTTATTCTTTGATATTCTTCATTTCTTTTATCTTTTAATTGATGTAAACTTTCTAAGGTAAGTTCCATTTCAATTTCTGTTCCATCCAATAACAAATATTTAATTCTATTCTCCATTGTTCTTTTCTCCTTTCTTTGGCTCTTTGATTTCTTCTACTAATTTTCCGACTTTTAATATCTCGTTATATCTCTTTTTGGTTATTTCAATTACATCGTCTTTCTTGTATCTTATATTTTTATCGTATTTATCTCTAAAGTTTTCCAAAACTCTAACTTTCATATTCAATCCTCCTCATTTTTAAAGCACCAGATAAAATCTGATGCTTTTATTCTTATTCTTAAGCTGTCGTTTCTTTTACTAATGCTGGGGTAAAGTTTGTCATCCATTGTGTTTTTATGGTTTCATCTTTTAATTCACTTTCTAATGCCTCATATACTCCATTTCCTTCATCATCTGGCATAATTCCTACTGTTATTTCCATTTCCGCTACTTCTTCTGCTCCATTTTCAATTTTAGTTGCTTTCCCACTTGTTATAACACAACGTGGATATGCTTTATATTTTATTCTATCTTCTTCGTCTAAAACTTTACAAACTTGTGAAAATCTTCTATGTGTTGAATTTTTTCCATATGCGTGAACACCTTCTTTTAGTCCTTCAAAATCCATCCCATACATTTTTATAAAATGTTCATAACGCATATGCAAATTCATTTTTAATTCGCCTGTTCCATCTCCTTTAGTTACTTGTTTTACTACAATTCCTTCGCATTTTTTGCTAATTGTTTTCATATTCATTGCTTCTTCCATAGAACCAACACATCCGATTCTATTAAAGTTTCCCTCTTCTCCTTCAAATTTGATTGAAGTTTCTTTTACTTCATAATCTGAAAATACTTTGTCGTCCATTTTCCTTTCCTACCTTTCTTTCATTTCTAAATTTTCATCTAGCTTTTTTATAATTCCTTCTGCTATCTTTTTACTGGCTTTTGCTCCTCCATCTTCAAGGAAATCTATGTATCTTCCTTCTTTGCTTGTTCCGCTTCCTTCGTTTACAAAATATAAATAATAATATTGACTAGCCGTTGTTACCACAATTGATAAATTATAAAACTTAATTTGAAACCATTTATGTGTTCTAGCATGTTTTTTTCCTTTTTTAGATATCGGCATCTTATTTGTAATTTCATCTATTA
>CATOLW010000236.1 GCA_951800935.1 uncultured Clostridium sp. | reverse complement strand
ATTGATTGATTTTTATGTAAAAATGTTATCATAAAAATCGACTTTTTTCAACTAATATAGTAAACTTTGTAACAATTTTCATTCATACTTTATCTAAAAATTTCATACCTATTTAAAAGGTGATATTTTGAAAAAAACAAAAATCTTCTTTATCAATGGAATAATTCTAACTATAACCTCCTTTACTATGCGAAGTATTAGTATGATATTTAATCTATATGTTTCTAATAAAATTGGTTCTGAAGCAGTTGGCATCTTTAGTTTAGTTATGTCTGTTTATTTGTTTGCTATCACTTTAGCTACCTCTGGATTAAGTATTGCCACTACTAGTATTGTTTCTGAGCAATTTGCACAAAATAACTTTTTTGATGGTTTAAAAGCTGTTCGAAGTTGTCTTTTCTTCTCATGTCTTTTAGGTTTGGGAAGTAGTATACTTGTTTTATCTTTCTCTAATTTTATAGCCCAAAAATTTCTCCAATCTATGGTATCTTCTCTACCTCTTTACTTTATTTCTCTTGGACTACCCTTTATTGCTATTGCTAGTGTACTAAATGGTTATTTTTCTGCTGTAAGGAAGGGATATAAAACAGCTTTTTGTCAAGTTTTTGAATTACTCATTAAAATAATTGTAAGTATTTTTCTACTTCGTTTTTATGCTAATCAAAGTATAGAAACGATTTGTATTTGCTTAATCTTAGCCGATGTCATTTCTGAAATTTGCTCTTGTTCTATGCTATTTATTTTATATAAAATAGATAGGCTTAATTACTGTAAAAGATCTAGTTCTATCATTACTTTTAAAAAGAAAATTTTTAAAATAACGATTCCTATCTCTATTACTTCTTACCTACGCTCTGGTTTATCTACTTTAAAACAATTCTTGATTCCTACTCGTTTGGTATTATTTGGTTTGCCTTATAGTCTGGCCTTATCAGAATATGGCAAGATAAATGGAATGACCATGGGAATTTTATTATTTCCTAATGTTTTCATTAGTTCTTTTAGTACTCTACTAATTCCTGAGTTTTCTAGTCTAATGGTCAAACAATATAAAAAGAGAATATGGGAAATTTGTCAAAAAGTATTTTTTACTGCTTCCCTATTCTCTATTGTTGTTGCTATTATTTTCTTTTTTTTAGCAAATGAAATTAGTCTTATTGTATTTCATAATTTATCTTGTAGTAAATACCTAAAAATCCTCTCTTTTCTTGTTTTGTTTATGTATCTAGATAGCATCATAGATAGTATGTTAAAAGGCTTAAATAAGCAATTTGAAGTTATGATTTGTAACATTTTAGATTTAATTTTGACAATTGTGTTATTGTATTTTTTATTGCCTTCTTTTGGCCTAAGTGGCTATCTTTTTACAATTATGGTTAGTGAAGTATTTAATTTTTGTATAAGCTATTTTTGTCTTACTCGTACAACTGGTTATAAAATACCAATTCTTTTGGTTGGCTGTTATTTCATTAGCATATTTTTCTTTTTTATGTCCCTGTACTTCTATATTTAGTTAGAGCTAAATTCCATAATTTAATGGCAATTATCCATAAAACAATAGCCACTATAGGTGACAGATAAATCATGATATGATTTAGTCCTAAATAGTCCATGGTTGGATAATAAGCAACAAAAGCAAATGGTAAAATAATGGTTATTATTATTTTTATGAACTTATTGTAAATATCAATTGGGTATTCTGTAAAACTATACATTCTATAAAATGACCATATTACTTCATCAGAACGATAGGTCCAAAAAGATGAAATACTAAAAATCGTATTAATGGCTCCAATAATTAAAGCACCAATGATACTAAAAAATATAATTTTAAAAATCAAAATTGCTGTTATTGGTATAGCAAGGTCAATTAACATATAAATAGTCATTCCCAATCCTAAAATAAAATCTCCAATTGAAACAAATTCTTCAGAGGCTCCTATAATAGAGATTAAAGGATGAACTGGTCTTAATAATATTTTGTCAAAGTCTCCATTTCGAATGTATTTGGGACCGATTTCATAAAGCTCATCAAAGCAATATCCTGCTATACCAATTGGAATCCTAGTAACACCATATAACAATAATATTTGTTTAAAATTCCATCCTGCTATGTTTTCCGTGTTTTGAAAAACAATCAAGATAAAAATCAAACTTACTAGTTGAACAATGAATTGAGAAAAGATTCCAACAATACAATCAATTCTATAGATAAGAATTTCCTTCATGGCTACTTTTAAGAAAGAAAAATATAAACTGATATTATCTAGTATTTTTTTCATATTATCCTCCATTTATGCTTAAGTTTTTTATAGCATGTTTAAAAAATATTTTTGCAATTCCATATAAAAGAATACCCCATATAATTTGCTTTAGGATAACAAAAATAATTTCACTATAAGCT
>CATOLW010000235.1 GCA_951800935.1 uncultured Clostridium sp. | reverse complement strand
AAAATAAGAATTTCATTTTTTACATTAAACCTATCTTTGATTATCTTGTCTTTTGATGTATTGGCTATTTTAGTGTATTTTTCTTCATCTAAAAATTTTCTACATCTTTTCTTTATTTGCTCGATTACAAATTCTGTCACTTTTTCTAGGTTATTACTATGTGGTGTGCATAATCCCAATTGTGTATTACTCGCATAGGTATTACACCTTAAATAAAATGTTGTTTTGTTTGGATGTTTTTGTGGTACTAGACTTAATTTTTTACCACATTCTTTGCAACATACTAATCCTTTTAGTAGCCAATCATAAGACTTTGTTCTTACTCCTGTTCTGCTTTTTATCATATCTTGTACTATATTAAAAGTTTCTTCATCAATAATTGGTGTGTGCATATTTTTTACGATTATTCTATCTTCTTTTGGCATTATCATTGTTTTCTTGCTTTTATAGTTTATCTTTTTGGTATTCCCATTTGATACCCACCCCAAGTAAGTTACATTTTGCAATATTCTTTTTACTGTGTTTCTGTTCCAACCTCGTTTTATTCCATCTTTTCTTGTATGTGCATTTCCTACAATTTCTGATGGTACTAGAGTTCTTTCATCTGTTAGTATTTTTCCTATTTCTGTCGGTGTCATTCCATTTCTTGCTAACATAAATATTCTTCTAACGATTGGTGCTATATCTTGGTCTATCACATAATGGTTATAGTCTAATGGATCTTTTTTATAGCCATAAGTTGGATATGTTGTCATTACTTTTCCTTCTTTTGCTCTTGTTTTCTTTCCATTTCTTACTTTTCTTGATGTATCTCGTAAAAACCATTCATTAAAAAATGCTTTGAATTGTACCATTTCTTCTGATGTTTCAATATGCCCTGTGTCTATGTCATCTGTTACTGCTATAAATCTTACACCTTTTTCAATAAAAAATTCTTCTAAATAGTACGATATTTTGCTTGATAATCTTCCAAACCTTGATAAGTCTTTTACTATTATTAAATTAATTTTCTTATTTTCAATGTCCTTTATCATTCTATTAAAGTCTGGTCTGTCGAATGTTGCTCCAGAAACTCCGTCATCTGTATAGTCATCATATACTTGTATGTTGTTGTCTTTACAAAAGTTTCTTAAAAATAATTTTTGTGTACTAATACTTCCACTTTCTTGCTCATCTTCATTTGTTACTATCACTTCGCCATTACCAACTTCAATATTTTCATTGGATAATCTTTCATATAACCCTGCTACATATTTTTCAGGGTTTGCTATTGTTATCATAAAAACCTCTCTTTCTAATAACAATAGGTTTCCTCCTATCCAATTTACAACTGAATTATACAATTAATATAAAATTTTTTCAACTTATATTTACAAATTTAGGCTAATTTATATGTAAAAATACATACAAACTAGCCTATGCAACTATTTATTATTAACTTTTTCAATTAAATAATTTATAAATGTCTCTTGTAGTTTTTCTTGTATTGTTTTAGCATTTTCATCAAATACTTCTTTTATTTTATATTCTTGTTTCATATAAATACCTATTCCTTTCCTGTGAATAGCTATTTATGGTTATAAATTCAGTTACTTTTGTTTATTAACCTATTGCTATTCAACATATTTTCCAAAATTCTTGATTAATAAAATCATTCTTTAATCCCTCTTTCTAAATTAGAGTAAAAAAATACACCTTGATTATTTCAAAGCATACAATTTAAACATATATTCTATTACTCTTTATCATATTTGGATTTACAATATTACTAACTCTTTTAGGAACTGCATATCCAGCATTTATATTAGCTTTCAATACTAAATCACTACTGTTTTTGTCATAATCATAAGCACTTCTATTACAGTTTACAAATTGCAAATCATTTTCTTTCTTTTTAGTAGATAAATATTCGTTATCTCTATTTATCTGTACTAATAATTTTTGATATTCTTGCTTTTCCTCTTTTTCCTTTTTTCTTCTGTTTTGTGCATATATTCGTTTTTGAGTTTTGTTCTTTTCTTTGTTTTCTTGCCTTCTTGTTTCTTTCTCTCGAATATATCTTGAATCTTTTTGAATTATCTTTGTTATATATGGCATACCGACTTTTAATTTCTTTGCTATATCAACTGGTTTTAAATGTTTTGTAAAGAATAATTCAATTATTTTCTCTTTTGTACCTCTGCTGTCTAACTTGTGTTTTATTTTTCTCACCCTCTTCCTTTTTTAGTTTCTCTATTCTAACAAACTACAATTTCACACCTACAAATAAAAACAAAATATACTAATCAAAAATTACTTTACTGTGTTGTTAATAGTCTGTTTAAAATCTTAAACACATTGTTATTACAATCATTTCTCAAAATTTAGTGAATTTTTATTCTACAGCTTTTAGCAATTAGTTTTGAAAAAAGTATTGTAATTATAT
>CATOLW010000234.1 GCA_951800935.1 uncultured Clostridium sp. | reverse complement strand
GCAAGCAAAGGAATCGATAAAAATTTCGGAGCAAGACCACTAAGAAGAACCATTCAAAGTGTGCTAGAAGATAAATTAGCAGAAGAAATTTTAGATGGCAATTTGAAGAAAAATAAGTTAGCAAAAGTTGGAGTACAAGAGGAAAAAATTGTGGTAAAAAGATAGAAAAGGGGAAGAACGTTAAAGCTTCTTCCCGATTTTGATGGAAATAATGTTTTTTTACTAGCTGTTTTTAAATTGAAATTAGGTGAATCGTGTGTTATAATAAGACTGTCAAAATAAAAGTAGAAGAATTAGAAAAGAGCCATAAGGTGGTAAAACGATCAAGGAGGATTATAAGCTAAATGGATAAACAACAGTTATTAAAAGACTATAAAAAACAAGAAGATAAAATATGCTTGTCACAAATATTAGACAAAATAGAATTTTCAAGGACAAGAGACAAAATAGAATATACTGACTTTTTAGATATGTATCAGGTAGCATTGGTAGAAAACTTTTTAAGAAAAATGAAATTTGGAAATTATAAATTGTATGGAGGATATGAAGAGGCAGAAAGAAAAATACTCATTATTTATCCTGAAAAGTATAATGATGAAAAAATGTTAGAAAAAAACTATAGCAAGATGATAAAAATAGTAAGAGTTGTATTACCAGAAGAAGAAAAAGGAAAATATTCCCATAGAAACTATTTAGGAGGAATTGTTAAACTTGGTTTAAAAAGAGAAAAAGTCGGAGATATTATAGTATGTGAAGAAGGAGCAGATATTATTACAATACAAGAATTTTCAGATATCTTAAAACAAGAATTACCTTCTTTAACTAGATTTGAAAATAGTAAGATAACAGTAGAAGAAATCCAAAATTTGCAAAAGAAAGAAATCAAGATAGAAGAAATTAAAATTATTGTACCTTCTTTACGATTAGACAACTTTGTATCAGATTTAGCTAGAACATCTAGAAGTAAGGCAGTTCAAATTATTGAACAAGAAAGAGTTTTTGTGAATGGACAAAATGAAACAAAAATTTCGAAACAAATAAAACTAAAGGATATTATTACCATTCGAGGAAAGGGAAGATTTGTGATTAAAGAATTTTCAGGAACAACAAGAAGTGGTAGAATGGTCATAGTAATAGAAAAATATGGATAGAATGAGAAGAATTTTTGCTGTGAAAAGTAAGAATTCTTTTGTTGTTTGTCGAAAAACGTCGATGATTTTTTCTTGACAAATAATAGTTGTGTGTATATAATTTTAGTATTAGCTGTAAATTATTTTTGAAATTGCCAAAAGAAAGGAGGAAAAAGCAATGGAACAACAATTTAATACAATATTAGAGAAAATAACAAAAATAATAGAAACACAGGATAAAATTTTAGAAGACCAACAAAAAATGAGAAAAGAGCAACAAGAGATGAAAAGAGAACAGCAAGAGATGAAAAAAGAACAACGAGAAATGAAACAAGAGCAACAAGAAATGAGAGAAGAATTGACAAGAGTTGGAAATACAGTAACAAAAATAGAATATGAGCATGGTAGAAAAATAGATTTAATATTAGAAGTTCTAACAGACCATACAGAAAAATTAGAAGAAAACGAAAAAAGATATGAAAAAGACCAAAGAGTAATAGAGATGTATGGGCACAAAATATATGCATTGGAACAACAAAAAGAAAAATAAAAGCCTATTCAAATAATAATTTATTAGAATAGGCTTAAAATTACAATAATTATGATTTTAAAGTAACAATGGTAACTCCCATTTCACCTTCACCAAAAGAACCTAATCGAAAAGAAGTGACATGTGGATGTGTTTTTAAAAATTGATGAATACCATTTCTTAATTTTCCAGTACCTTTTCCATGAATAATTCGAACACTTTGAAGCTTACTTAAAATAGCATCATCTAAAAATTTATCAACTATGAAAATAGATTCTTCTACATTCAGTCCAATTACATTAATTTCTGATTTTACCAATTTAGATTTTGAAACATGAGGCAAATTATTTACAGCTAAAGAAGAAGTATTTTTCTTATTATCATTTGCACAAGGTTTCAGATATTTTATAGGAACACTTAATTTTAAACTGCCAACTTGAACTTGAACCTCATTTGACTTAGAAACATGAGAAATAACAATTCCATTTTGTCCTAAATTACTTACAAAAACCTGTTTATTAAGCTCTATATCATTTATATCTAAACTATTTTTTGAATCATTAGAAAAGTTAGTATCATTGTTAGAATGAATTAAGTTAATATCTTTAATTTTACGATTTAAGTTATTTCTAATATTTTCTAACTCTTGACGATTAGATAAAGAATTTATTTGTTTTATCATTTCAGAGGCATCTTCTTTGGCATCTAGTAAAATATCTCTAGCCTTTATTTTTGCGGCATTAAGGATATCTTTTTCTTGATTTTTTATATTTAT
>CATOLW010000233.1 GCA_951800935.1 uncultured Clostridium sp. | reverse complement strand
CAATGATGGCACAGAAATATTAGCAAATGATGAAGAAAATTATAAAAGAAAATATGAGGAATGGGAAAATAATAAATATAGAAATCTTAGTAAAAATCCATTAAATCAAAAGATAGAATAGAAGGCTAATTGTAAACTTAAAGTGCAATTCTAACGTTTTAAAGTGCAAAAATTGCACTTTAAAATAACAAGTAATGATAATAAAATTTTAAAATATCAATAAAAATGAGATATTTTCTCAAAAATATTGATATTTTTTTAATTTTAGCATATAATATATAAAGTAAAGGAGGATTTTTAAATGTTAATAAGATTTAGTTTTAAAAATTTCAAATCTTTCAAAAATGAAAATTGTTTAGATATGGAAGCAACTTCATTAAAAGAACACGAATATAATGTAGCTAAATTAGATAGTGGTGAATATTTAAAAGTATCTGCAATTTATGGTGCCAATGCTAGTGGAAAAACTAATGTGTTACAAGCATTTGATTATATGCAAAATAGAATATTAGTAAGTGATGACTCTAAAAAGAATTCTCCAATAGATGAAGAAAATATATATAGTTTTATGATAAATGATGAACCAATTGCTTTAGAAGTAGAAATCCTAGCAAAAAATAATAAGATATATAAATATGGATTTGAGGTTTTAAAAAATAAAATAGTTTCAGAGTGGCTATTTGAGAAAAGAGTAAATAAATTTTATTCTATTTTTGAGAGAAATAATAATAATGTTCAAATTATGAAAGTTAAAAATAAATTATTTGATTTAACAAATGTAGATGATACAAGTTTGTTTTTAAAGTCATTTAGATCAATAGATAAAAGCAATGAAGACTTTGGTAATGTATATGACTGGTTTGTAAATAGCACATATTTAGATCTAGGTAATCCTAATTTTGAAAGGTTAATTAATAATAGAGTTTCATTAAAAATTTTAAGTGATGAAAATTATAAAAAGGAATTATTAAAATTTATAAAAACTTTTGATTCTGGAATTGAAGGAATAAAAACAACACCAGATTCAATTGAAGCAGTAAAAAGCAATAATGGAATAATAGATATTGAAGTTATTCATAAAGGAGAAAAAGGAGAATTAAAAGCATTGCCATTTTATTTAGAATCTAATGGTACTAGAAAAATGTTTCATTTATTTGATTTCTTCATGGATGCATTAAAAAATGGTATGGTATTATTTGTGGATGAATTAGATGCAAAATTACATCCTTTATTAACAAGATATATAATTAATTTATTCCATAATAGTGAAACAAATAAAGGCAATGGACAGTTAATATATTCAACACATGATACAGTAAACTTAAATAAGGAAACATTTAGGCGAGATGAAATATGGTTTGCAGAAAAAGACAAAGATGGTATTTCAGAAATATATGCATTATCTGATTATATATTAGAAGATGATAAAAATGCAGGTAAAAAAGTAAGAAATGATGCAACATACAATAAAGACTATTTAACTGGAAGATATGGTGCTATTCCAGTACTAGAAGAATTTGATATAGATTATGAAAAATAATAATATTTCAAGAAAAGACAGACTAAAAAGTAAAAGGCAAGCACCAGCCAATTACTTGATTGTATGCGAAGGAAAGAAAACAGAACCTAACTATTTTTATGGACTAAAGAAAAAGATTAATGAAAAGTATGGAAATAAGGTAGATGTATTAATTCCAAATATTGATATAAAAGGTACAGGAATGAATACAATATCTTTAGTAAAATATACTCAAAAAACAGTCAATCATGCTAATAAGGTATATGGACAAGTTTGGGTAGTATTTGATAAAGACGATTATAACGATGAGCAATTTGATTCAGCAATAGATAATTGTAATTATAATGTAGCTTGGTCTAATCCAAATTTTGAACTTTGGCTATTGGCACATTTTAAAAAGGTAAACAGATATATTTCAAAAGATGATGTGTTACAAGAACTTAGCAAAGAATTTCAGAAAAATGGTTTAGGCAATTATACTAAAAACGATACAAATATATTTGATAAGGTTACAAGTGAAGGAAAGTTACATACTGCAATAAAGAATTGCGAATATATGGAAGAAATTAATAAAGACGGACAAGCATCACAAAGAAATCCAATGACAAAAGTTTATAAAATAGTTGATGGATTGAAAGAATATTTAGAATAAAATTTACGAAAGAAAAGCAAAGTAGGATAGTAATTGTAATTACAGGATTATTTTGCTTTTTTTATAGGAGTAATTATGAAAAATAAAATAAGTTATAAAATTTGGAAAGTAAAAAATAATAAAATATACCAAATTCTTTTTCGAGTCAAAAAAATTCTTTTTAAAACAGAAAACGGAATAAAAGAAAATGGAAATAAAACTATTAATATGATAAAAGAAATGATAATATCATTATTTTATATTTTTGTAATTTCAATTTTAATTATAGGATTATGGAAAATAGAAAAAC
>CATOLW010000232.1 GCA_951800935.1 uncultured Clostridium sp. | reverse complement strand
AAAATTGCCAAAAAGAATAATGTTTTTTTTCACACAGATGCCGTACAAGCAGTAGGAAGTGTAAAAATCAATGTGAAAGAACTAAACATTGACAGTCTTTCTTTATCTGGTCATAAATTTTATGGACCAAAAGGAATAGGTGCCTTATACGTAAAAAAAGGAGTGCAATTTAATAAATTTGTCAATGGTGGTCATCAAGAAAGAAATAAAAGAGCAGGAACAGAAAATGTACCAGGAATTGTAGGAATAGGAAAAGCCATTGAACTTGCTTATCAAAAGTTAGAAGAACATAATCAAAAAATAAAAGAGTTAAGAGACTATTATGTAGAACAAGTAGAAGAAAAAATACCATACATCAAAGTAAATGGGGATAGAGAGAAAAGATTACCAGGAAACAGTAATATATCATTTCGATTTATAGAGGGAGAAGGATTGCTCTTAAACTTAGACTTAAAAGGAATATGTGCTTCTAGTGGTAGTGCTTGTACATCAGGCTCATTAGATCCATCACACGTTTTATTAGCAATTCGGATTGCCACATGAAATAGCACATGGTTCTTTAAGAGTATCGATTGGAAAATATAACACCAAAGAAGAAATTGACTATTTAGTAGAAAGTTTAGTAGAAATTGTAGAAAGATTAAGAGAGATGTCTCCATTGTGGGAAAAATTTATAGAGGAGGAAAATAAGTAATGGAATATTCTGAAAAAGTAATAGAACATTATACAAATCCAAGAAATGTAGGAAAAATAGAGAAAGCATCTGGAATAGGAGAAGTAGGCAATCCTGTGTGTGGTGATATTATGAAAATGTTTATCAAGGTTGAAAAAAATGTAATTGTTGATGTAAAATTTAAAACTTTCGGCTGTGGAGCAGCAATTGCAACAAGTAGTATTTCTACAGAAATGATAAAAGGAAAAACAATAGAAGAAGCTTTGCAATTAAAAAATACAGATGTTGTTAACAATTTAGGCGGCTTGCCTCCTGTTAAATTGCATTGTTCTGTTTTGGCAGAAGAAGCAATTCATGAGGCAATTGCAGATTATTATCGAAAAGAAGGAAAATTAACAGAAGAACAAATAAAGGAAAAATGTAATTTGAAAGAACATCACTGTGAGCATTGCAGTTGACAATTAAAGTTAAATATACTATAATTTGAACAGAAAAATATGGAATAAAGGAAAATAAAAAATGAGTAAAACATATGAGTTCTTTATAGCAGGAAGAACAAGAAACAAAGAAAAAATATTAGAAATCTGTAGTATTTTCGATAGTTTGAAAATATCTTATTATTGTTTCTTAAAAAATGAAACATCCCATGCAGAAGCAGGATTAGATATAAATGAAAATCCAGAAGAATTAATGAACAAATTTGAAAATTTAAAATTAGAAAGTGATACTGTTCAAACTATTTTTAAACATGATATGGAAGCTGAAAAGAACTCAAAAAATTTTTTATTAGTATTACCAGCTGGAAAATCTGCTCACATAGAAGCAGGAGTAGCATATGGATTAGGAAAAAAATGCTATGCCATTGGAGAATATGAACAGACAGATTCATTATATTTGATTTTTGATAAAATTTTTAAAAATGAAACGGAATTAGTAGATTTTTTGCGCAGTTACCAAAATAGTGATATTGACAAATAAAGTTAAATATACTATAACATAAATATAAAAAAGGACTAGGCAGAGCCTAATCCAGATTGATGGAACTTGATGTGCTTTTAGATGGGGTTACATCAAGTTCTTTTTTGGTTATCGAAAGGAGTCATGATAGGGAAGTTCTAACAATAAAAGTGATATGCTAAAAATATAAAAATAAACTAATACACAAATAAAGCTTCACATTGATAATTTATTACTTTTATGATATGATACGTCTACCAATAGACACAAAAAGGAATGAAAAAGAATGAACTACAAAATCATAAACGGAGCCATATCCTATGGAGCCGAAACCATACTAGAAGAAATCAATTTCGAAATAAAAGAAAAAGACAAAATAGCAATCGTTCGGAAAAAATGGAAGTGGGAAAACAACATTACTAAAGTCAATATTAGACAACGAAATGCTAGAAGAAGGAATTGGAGAAAACAAATTTGGAATTTATCAGCAAGGAGCACCAGTGATAGGACATCTAAAACAAATAGAATTTGAAAATTTAGATACCACCTTTTTACAAGAAATTTTAAAATCTTATGAAAGCATTATAAAATTAGAAAACAAAATAAATCAGCTACAAGAACAACTTCAAAGCAAAACAGATGACAAGATAATAAAAGAATATACAGAAAATTTAGATCGATATGAAAGGCAAGGAGGGTATTTATATCAAAAAGAATATGAAACAGCTATCAAAAAGTTTGGCTTTACCGAAGAAGATAAAAACAAAAAATTAATAAGAGCATACTACTTAACCCACCAACGATTAACTTTTTCAAATTAATTTCCTCCATTTAAAA
>CATOLW010000231.1 GCA_951800935.1 uncultured Clostridium sp. | reverse complement strand
TTATATTTTCCATCTACCAATTTAAATTCTACTAAAGTATCTTCTAATGTTTCTTTGTTTTGTCTTAAATCTGTTGTAAAATATAATTTAATTTGTGGAATTTCTAATTGATTGGTTATAATTTCTTTGAAAGTTTCTGCCATATGTTTTTCGTCTTCACAAACGAAAATTAGTTGAGGAAGACTACTAAATCCAGAATCTCCTGGTACAAAGTTTTCATAGAATTCTTTATATAGTCTTATTTTATCTACTGCTTTCTTTTGCCAATCTTGTTCTCTTCTAATTACTTCAAAAACAAATTGAATAGATTTCTTGTTTTTGGTTAGTTTTACACTTCCACCAGTTGCTTTGAATATTTTTCCTGCTACTTTTGCTGTAATAGCTGGTTTTACTACATAGGCTTCAAATGCTTTTACTTTTCTTAAATAAGCAATTAATGTTTGATTTCCTGCTAGTCTTTTTTTAATCATTGGAACTGGTTTTGTATTATCAGATGGTTGCCATTTACAATCAATTTCTTTTGAATTTAATAAATATTTTCCCATTTTTTCTAAACAATAAATTCTATAAATTCCTTTTCCTTCATCAGAAGTAAAGTAATATCTTGTTAAAATTTTAGATTTAACAAGTTGATCTAATTTATTATTTAATTTATGCTGAGATTTTGGGTCAATCCCTTTAATTTCTAACATTTGATATAATTGTCTTGAAGTAATAAATTCAAATTCATTTACTAAATCTAAAATAGCAAAATGAATTTCATTAATATGTCCTATATCAATTTTGTGTACAATTTGATTCATAGATACATATCCGATCTTTTCCATCAAATGTTTTAATTTCACCTTCTCTGATAGCAAAAGGTGATACTTGTGCTTTAATTTGGTTATCTTCAACCATTTTAATTCCTCCTCTCTGATTTCGTTATTTACGATATCAGTTATCTAAAAATACCTAAATAATTATTAATTTTATCTTTTTTCTTTGGTTATCTATTTTTTTGATGTAAACATCTACCATATCTCCATAAGCATGTCCTTCTTCATATTCTGCCATTCCTACTAAATTTGGTGTCAATTCGATGAAAATACCATTTCTATTTTTTTCGGTCTCTCTTATAATTCCTTTTGTTTTGGTACCTGATGTAAACATTTTTGCATTTTCTTCCCACGAACCTAATGTTTCTTTATATGATAGAATTACTTTTCCTGCCTCTCTATCTATTGATTTTACCACAACTTCTATTTTTTGTCCAATATTTAGTCTTTCAAATGGTGTTTTTATTCTTGCAATCGACAAATCCTCGATATGGGCAAGTCCCACAATTCCTCCTCCAATTTCAATAAAAGCTCCATAAGGTTTTATATTTTTTACAATTCCTATTAGTTTTTGCCCTTCTTTCAAATCGTTTTTTATCCATTCTAATGCTTCTTCTTGTACTTCTTTTCTCGATACAATTACTTGATTTGAATCTTTTGTTTCTTTTATTTTAAATTGTACAAATTTATGTACTTTTCCTGTACATAAATTTGCTTTGGGTAATCCATTTTCATCTGTTGTAATTGCTTCTACTTCTTGTCTTGGCATAATTCCTGTCAATCCATTCTCAAATTGAATGTGTAAATTGTAGTTATCATCACATTCTTGGACAAGTCCTTGTAACACTTGATTTGTATCAATATAGTTGTCTATGTTTTGAGAAGTTACTTCCGTAATTTCGTGATTCCAACCTTCTGGCTTGAATTTTAAACAATTCATTTGTTTCTTTTTCTCCTTTTTGTCCTTGGTTTATTTTATTATATATTTTTTATCATTTATTTTCAATAGTTAATCACTAATATTTTTTACTTTTTAAACCTACCTATTTCTTCTTTGTTTAAATATCGCCACTTTCCAAGTGGTAAGTCTTTTACACCAATTCCTGCTATTTTGCTCCTATGTAGTGCTAAAACCTTATACCCAACAGTTTCACACATTTTGCGAACTTGTCTATTCTTTCCTTCATGGATAGTTATTTCTAATCTAGATTGGTCTTTTTCTTCATCTGTTTTTAAAATTTTGACTTTAGCTGGTCTTGTTCTATAATCCTCGATCTTTATTCCTTGTCTTAAAAGTTCTACTGCTTCTTTTGTTATAATTCCTTTTATCGTAACCGTATATGTTTTTTCTATTTCATGTTTTGGATGAGTTACTTGGTACACAAAATCTCCATCGTTCGTTAATATCAAAGCTCCAGAAGTATACATATCTAGCCTTCCTACTGGTACAATTCTTATATTTGTTTTAACTAAATCTAAAACAGAATCTCGATTAAATTGATCTTTTGCCGTCGTTACATAACCAATTGGTTTATTTAATAAAATATACACTTTTTTCTCTTGTATCTTTACTATTTTTTCGTCATATTTAACAATATCTTTATTGGGATTGATTTTAATTCCTAATTCGGTTACTCTTTTTTCATTTACGGTTACTTTT
>CATOLW010000230.1 GCA_951800935.1 uncultured Clostridium sp. | reverse complement strand
AAATTTTAAAAATATGCTCTGATTCAGTTACAAGAATTAAAAAACGAGCATTAAAAAAACTTGAAAAATATTTGAAAGGTGGAAAATAGATTATGGAAAAGGAAAATTTATATAAATTAGGAAAAAAGGCACAAGCAGGAGACGAAGTTTCACTCATAAAAATAATTGATAGAAAAAGAAAAATGATAGAAAAATATTCGTGCGGAGATGAAGATCGTTATCAATATATAATTGAAAGATTAATAATTGGCATAAAAAATTATAAATTTTAAATTTTCTTAAGATTACGGTCGGATTTTTAAAAAAATTTGTATGTATATATATTGAAGGGCAATTATAGGAGACACTATATTTTAACAAAAGGCAGTTAGGACAAGCTCTTAATTGCCTTTTTCTAATATTTATGAAAGGAGATATTGAAATGTTTTTCAGATGTATATTGTTAGGAATATCTTTTGTTGTAATCTTATTTATATTCGATATCCTTTTGCCTAAACTAAAACTAAAATATAGATTACATAGAGAATTAAAAATAAAAAAACAAAGACAAGAAGCATTTAAAAAGAAAATGAAAGAATTAGAAATTAAATAGATTTCTAATAGTCTTGTCATACATAAAAAGTGTCGACAAAAAATTAACCTAATAAGGTGGTTTTATAAAAATGTCAAAGGAAAATATTATTAGCTTGTTTTATAATGAACATTTACAAGTTAAACAAATTGCTGAACAATTAGACATTTCTTCAGCATATGTTACAAAAATAATAAAACAAGATTCTAGATATATACAAGAAAAAAATTTTAGAAAAAGTATATCTAAAAATAAAAGAAAAATTGCTCAAAACGAGTTTATAAAAAAGAAAAGAGAAAAGCAAAGAATAGAAGATAATTACTCTTATGTGCAATCACAACACGAACAAGCAACTAGAGAATTATCAAAATCAAGCCATTTAAGTAATGAAAGTTATAGAAAATGGAATTATAGTGCATACAAATATAACCCTTCAAAGAAAAGGTACGAATTTGATGTCAAACTTGGCCGATCTGCTGATGTACCTAAATATATAAAAGAAAGGTGAAAATTTATGGAAGAAAAATTATTAAAGGTTTTTAAACTTGCCGATTCTTTAAATGAAAAGCAAGATAAATTATTTGCTGACATTGAATATTCGGCAAATGATAGAAAAAGACTAATTATTTCAATTAGGACTAAAGAAAATTATAAGTATATTGAAAGATGCGAAATAGAACTTACAAATAACCCTTTAATTAAGTGGGACAATATTATTGAATTGTTTGAAAATTATATTGGAGGTACTACAAATGAATAAAAAAGATGCTGTTGCTTATGCACAAATTACACTAAATTATATGCAAAGTTCTAAATATCGCGAAGAAATAACACCTGATACATTAGGAATAGAAATGCGACAATGTTTTAAACTTTATCCCAAAGATTTAGTTCAAACTATTGCTGATGCACAAGATGAAGAAAGAAAAAAATTACAAAATATCAAAAATGGAAGTGATACTAATGGAAAATGAAAAAATTAGTATTACAGTAAATGAAGCAGCTAAATTATTAGGGGTAGGAAGAAACACAATGTTAGAGTTTGTTAAAATGAATGATTTTCCAGCAATTAGATTAAAAAGAAAAATTCTTATTGACAAAAAAGCTCTACCTATATGGTTTTCCAACAATTATGGTAAATATACTTATTAATTTTTGAACATTGATTTTATCATTTAAAAATAGTAAAATGTAAATAAATTTAATAGACTTATTGTAGCCTTTTATCTTTATTTACTTTTATTATGCCTCTAAAAGGGAGGAGAAAAAATGGAAAGGATTAAATATGCAACACAAAGTAAAATCAAAAAAGTTAAAAAAGAAAAAAATAAAAAAGGACAGGTTACTGTAAGGAATAAGAAAAATGGAAAGGAGGCTCGTGTAACACTACAATTAAATATTCCTGGCGTAAAAAATCCTAGACTAGAAAAATATGGAGCAACAGAAGAAATTGCTAGAAAAAGACTAGCAGAGGCAATTTTACTTAAATATATTGAAATACAAAAAAATAAGGAATTTGCTAATATTCAGGTTTTTAGTCCTGAATGTCAAATGGAATTAAATAAGTTTGATGAATATATGGATTGTGTAAAAGACTTTCAGTTGAAGGCTAATGGAGAAAAAGAAGAAAGAAAAGAAGAAGTAAAGTATCCAATTTCTATGTATGTAAAAAAAATGATTAAAATTAAAAAGAAACAATCTGAAGTAAAAACTACAAAGAAAAAGAAAAAAATTAGTGGTAAGACGGTTAGTTATTATTGGAGAACTGCTAAAAAGCAAGTATTACCTTTTTTTGGAGACTTGGATGCTACAACAATTACACAAGAACAAATAGAAGAACATTTTGATACATTAGATTATTCATCAAAATATTTAAAAGACATTAAACTTGTTTTAAAAATGTCATT
>CATOLW010000229.1 GCA_951800935.1 uncultured Clostridium sp. | reverse complement strand
TTTTCATAATAATACTTACTTTTTTCTTGTCTACTTTCTTTTGTTCCATATCTTCTATATCCAATAACGCCAAATATATTATTATCTATAAAGTATTTTTTAATATCTAATGTATCATATCCTGCATCTACACCTGCTTTTTTAATTTTAAATCCAAATACTTCAGATATATAATCTAATCTTGAAGTATAAGGGATAGAATCATGTATGTTTCCTTCAGTTACATGGGAATCTACTATAATATTACACTTATGATCTACTGTTCTATGATCTAAGTACATAAATCCTTTTTCTTTATTATCTCTATGATAATATCCACTTTCTTTATCAGTCGTACTTACTTTAATGTGTTTTTCTTTTGTTTTATCTTCATATTTAAATTCTTTTTTGCCATATTTTTCTCTTTCTTCATTTATTTCTTCTTCAAGCCATATTCTTCTTTTTTGTATTTCATCTACAATAGTATCTTCATATTTGTTTTTATTGGCATTTGCTTTCTTATGAGTAGAATCTGTATAAAAGGTAGTTCCATCTACTAGATTATATTTTATAGCCTGATTTACTATATTAATAAATATCTTTTCAAATATATCACTATCTTTAAATCTTCTTTCATAGTTTTTAGAGAATGTAGAAAAGTGAGGAGTGTCTACTCCAAAAGGGATACCTAAAAACCATCTATATTCGGCATCTACTTTTATTTTCTTACAAGTTTGTCTCATTGATTTTATTCCATCTATAGTTTGGATAAATACTAACTTAAATAATACAACAGGGTCTATACTAGGTCTTCCATTATTTTCACAATATAAGTCTTTTACTTCATCATAAATAAAAGTGAAATCTATATATTTATCTATCTTACGAAAGATACTGTCTTGTGGGACAATTTCTTCCATTGTAGTCATTAAGATTTCACTTTGAATATTTTTATTTATACTTATCATTTTCATCACATCCTCGACATTATAATTATAACATTTTTACATAATAAAAGCGAGTTTGATAGCACATTTGTCGAGAATGTGAAACTCGCATATTCATTATATAACATTTTTACGAAAAAGAAAAGACCATTGACTTTGTCAACAGTCTGAAAAACATTTAGATTTTCTAAATGTTTATACACCTACTGACATTGTTTCTGGCAAGGTTGATCCACCATCTATAACAATACCTTGTCCTGTAATATAACTAGATTCTTCACTGGCTAAGAATGCAGCAAGATTACCTAATTCTTCAATTGTTCCTAGTCTTTTCATCGGAATTCCACTAGCAATTCCTTCTACAACGCTTTGAGGGTTTTCTTTATTTGTATCTTTTGCAATTCCTTCTACCATTGGTGTCATAATATACCCTGGCATTATGGCATTTACTCTTATATTTTTTTCTACTAATTCTGCTGCTAATCCTTTAGTGAATCCAATTAAAGCAGCTTTGGTTGTAGCATATGCTACTTCTCCACTATCAGCAACCATTGGACCTGTAACGCTTGATAGATTGATAATTGAACCGTTTTCCATATATGGTAGTGCGGCTTTAGTAACGTTCCATGTGCCTTTGATATTAACATCAAAATGGAAATCTCTAATTTCGTCTGACATTTCCATAAATGTCTCTAATTTAGCCACTCCAGCATTATTTACTACTATATCGATTTTTCCGCATCTATCTTTTATATCTTTTATACATGCATTTACTCTATTAGCATCTCTAATATCCACTTTATATGCAAGTACTTTATGACCTTCTTCATTTAATTTTTTTACTGTATTTTCTAATTCGTCTGAATAATCTAAAATAGCGATGCTGGCACCTTCTTTTAGAAATACTTTTACTATTCCAAGACCATTTCCCATAGCCCCTCCAGTTATTACTGCTACTTTATTTTGTAATTTCATATTTTTCCTCTTTCTATTAATACTTCAACTTCATCATTATTATTTATATTGAATGCATTTGCGTCATCTGTATCTAAATGTAATCTTAAACCAGCGTCTTTATCAGGTTTGATATAAACGTTTTTTAATATTCCACTTTTTTGGCCATCTACTTTAATACAGACTTTTTCTATACCTTCTAAGTTGTATTTTAAAATGTCGTTTGGTGTTATATGTATATGACGGTTTGCTACTATTAAACCTTGGTCTAAATTTACTTCTCCTTTTGGACCAATTAAAGTAATTGAAAGACTATTATCTAAATCCCCTGAAGATTTTATTGGTGGATTAGCCCCTAAATAATAGGCATCTGTTCTAGAAATCTCTATTTGATTATAGTCTCTAAAAGGTCCTAAAACACGTACTTTTGATATTTCTTTTTCTTCATATTTAATTGTAACAAAACTTTTGGATGCGAACTGAGTTGGTTGATCTAAGATACGATCTATTTCAATTACATCATCACCAAATAATTGTATATATACCTCTTTGGTTAAATGAACATGTCTATTAGACACACCAACTTTAATAAAAATAAT
>CATOLW010000228.1 GCA_951800935.1 uncultured Clostridium sp. | reverse complement strand
TAAAAAAGGTTTTAAAAGAAAAAGGGTATGAAGTAGGAGTTGGAGACGAAGGAGGATTTGCTCCCAATTTAGAAAACGAAGAACAAGCCCTAGATCTTATTTTAGAATCAATCAAAAAAGCAGGATATGAACCAGGAAAAGATGTTGTATTAGCTTTAGATATTGCTAGTACAGAAATGTATGATGAAGCACAAAAAATAGGAAAGGAAGGTTATTATTTCTGGAAAACAAAACAATTAAAAACAAAACAAGAAATGGTACAATATATTATTGATTTGTGTAATAAATATCCAATTATTTCAGTAGAAGATGGTTTAGCAGAAGAAGACTGGGAAAGTTGGAAAGAATTAACGAACCAAATAGGAAATACGGTACAATTGGTAGGAGACGACTTATTTGTAACCAATCCAAAAAGACTAAGAAATGGAATTGAAAAAAATATTGCGAACGCAATCTTAATTAAGCCGAACCAAATAGGGACATTAACAGAAACATTGGATACCATCTATATGGCCAAAAAAAATGGATATAAAACAGTTATATCACACCGTTCTGGAGAAACAGATGACACTACAATTGCAGATATTGCTGTTGCTATTAATGGGGGACAAATCAAAACAGGAGCACCATGTAGAATTGATAGAGTAGCTAAATATAATAGACTTTTAAAAATAGAAGAAGGATTAGGGGAGGTTTTTTTTTAAAGCCCCTTAATCCTTCTTTTAATTAATTCATTTTATTGTGAACGATAGTTAGTTTTGCAAGAGAGTAAATAAGTAATCCACCAGCTAAAATAGCAAAACCAATTAATGTTAATGTTCCTGCTTTAGGTAATATAGCAGGTGGTTCTTCTAATAAAAGCTTTGGTGATATATTAGAAGTTTTAGTTTGTTTTACTTCATCAAAATCAGTATAATCAATATCTACTTTTTGATTGGTATTTAACACTTTATTGATAATAGAACTATCAAAATTTTCTTTTAATTTTAACTTGTATTGAACAGAAGCTGTTTGTCCACTTGTTAAAGCTGGAATGGTCCAAGTAATAGAATTGTTAGTAGTATCAACTTTAGAAGATATGGTACCAATATTTGCTTCTGATACATAAGCAAAATCAAAGTTTTTAATAATTTCTTCTGGGAAATAATCTACAATGGTAATATCTTTTAATGTTTTTTGAATTGGCATTAAAGAATTGTAGATATCTTCTGTAATTGTTTTTTCGATTTTATCATCTGTAATATAATAGAATTCACCATTAGATGGGTTTGCTGATGTTCCCCAAATTTGTTCAATATATTGATTATAAGTATATTTGTCATTTAAAGAAGCTTCACCTGCTTTAATACCTGTTAGCATAGTAATAACTCTAACATTTGAAGAAGTAATAGAACTATACTTTGCTTTTGTAGCTGTAATAGTATCATCGTCATATTTAACAGCATTTTGTCCTAAAATTACATTTGGTATTCCATCAGTTAGAACAATAAGATATTTATTATTATCTTCTTGAGAAAATAAACTATTTCCTAATGTTAAGCCTGCTTCTAGATTGGTATAAGAAGCAACAGTTGCATCAGCATAAGTAATACCATCAATAGCATTGGTTAAAGTAGTTGCATTTTCTGTTAAAGCACTAATGGCTTTTGCATCATTAGCAGTTCCTAAAGTAACAAAACCATCTGCATTTTTTTCAGTGGAGCTAGAAAAACTAACAACACCTACTTTTAAATCTTTTGCATTGTTTAATAAATTAGTTACAAATGTTTTAGCAGAAGCTTTAATTACATCACTTCTAACAGCCCCAGTAGAAGTAGTTTCTTTCATACTATTAGAATTGTCAATAACAAGAACAATTTCTGCATTAGAAAAATCAGCTTCTTCTTCATTAGTAACTTGTAATTGCAAGGTTACTTCTTTGTTTGCTAAATCCTTGGCAATTAATTTTTTTTCAAATTTTGAATTTTCTCCTAAAGGAATTGTGCAAATTGGTTCTTCTACTACACTCATGATAACGGTGTTATAAGAAGCAAAAGAAACATTTGCTATTAAAATGATAATTAAAAATATCCCCATAAAAATTTTATTTTTCATAGTAAATAACACTCCTTTTTATTTATAATTTCTTTATTATTATAACACAAATTAAAAAATATACAATATTTTTCGCTTGAATTTCCAAAAAACACTTGTAAATACTTAAAAAATGTGTTAAAATATTGATTAGTGATAAAAATAAAAAACCAATTAAAAAGCAAAGTAAATATAGGGAAATATAGGAAAAGAGAAGATAACCTAGGCTGGAAGTTATCTCCTATAACATATATTGAAATTTCACTTTTTAGGTCTTTTTCCGAAATAGAACGAAATAAGCTTCAAAGTAAGAAAAAGCGGTCGAACCGTTAAAACGAAAATGAGGTTAGTAAAAAAAGCTAATAAATTTAGGTGGTACCACGAAAGATAAGCCATTTCGTCCTAGAA
>CATOLW010000227.1 GCA_951800935.1 uncultured Clostridium sp. | reverse complement strand
AGACCAATTTTAGTTTTGGCAACTTACGAGCTATTTAAAAAGGATATTCAAACATGTATGCCATATAGCGTAGCTATTGAGATGGTACACAATTTTTCTTTAATTCATGATGATTTACCAGCAATTGATAATGATGATTTTCGCCATGGAAAACCAACCAATCATAAACAATTCAATGAAGCAATTGCCATTTTAGCAGGAGATGGATTATTAAATAATGCTTATATGGTAATAAGTGAAGATCTAATTCACAGTAAGGAACAAGACATTGCCAAAAAAGTAAAAGTAGTAAATGAATTTTCAAATGCTATTGATCGAATGATTGCAGGCGAACATGTAGATATCGAATGGGAAAAAAAAGAAATTACTTTACAACAATTAGAATACATGCATCAAAATAAAACAGGAGCACTATTAAAATTATGTGTAAGAATGGGAGCAATTTTAGCACAAGCTACAGAAAGTGACTTAGAAAGTTTATCTAACTATGCAGAAAAAATCGGATTAGCTTTCCAAATAAAAGATGATATCTTGTCCGAAGAAGGTGATGAAGAAATTTTAGGAAAGCCAGTAGGAAATGACAAAGAATTAGGAAAATGTACTTACGTTTCCCAATATGGATTACAAGGTGCAAAAGAAAAATTAGAAAAAATAGTAAAAGAAGCAATACAAGAATTAGAAGTATATGGAGAAAAAGCAAAATTCTTAAAAGAATTAGCAATCTATATACAAAATCGTAATAAATGATTTTGGGGACGGAGGAAAAAATCATGAAATTTAGCAAAGAAGATATGCACAAACATATTGCTATTATTATGGATGGCAATAGAAGATGGGCAAAGGCAAAAGGAAAATCAAGCAGTTATGGACATAAAGAAGGAGCAAAAACACTAGAAAAAATAGTAAGATATGCCAATAAAATTGGATTAGAATATATAACGGTTTATGCTTTTTCAACAGAAAACTGGAAAAGAACAGAAGACGAAGTAAAAGCATTAATGATGTTACTACAAAACTATTTAGACGACTACTCCAAAAGAGCAGACACAGAAAATATCAAAGTAAAAATACTAGGCGATATTTCAGCCTTATCAATGGGAATGCAAAAAAGTATTCAAAAATGTATGGAAAGAACCAAAGATAACACAGGAGTTACCTTCAATATAGCAATTAATTATGGAGGAAGAGACGAATTAGTAAAAGCAATAAAAGAAATAGCAGATGAAGTGCAAAAAAAGGAAATACAGGTAAGTGATATTACAGAAAAAATGATAGCTAGTCACTTATACACAAAAGGAGAACCAGAGCCAGATTTATTAATAAGAACAAGTGGAGAACAACGCTTAAGCAATTTCTTACCATGGCAATTAGCCTATACAGAACTTTTATTTATTGACAAAAATTGGCCAGACTTTGAAGAAAAAGACCTAGATGAAGCAATTATCGAATACCAAAAAAGAACGAGAAACTTTGGAGGAAATTAAAGGAATACGCCTCTAGTTTTTCTCCTTACGAAAGGAAAAAATATGGATATAAAAAGATTAACCTCAGGTTTATTAGGATTTCCATTAGTATTAATAATTTTTTTACTAGGGAATAAAATAATAGTAGATATTGCACTAGCAATTATTGCCTTACTTAGTATGAATGAATATTTTAATGCTATAAAAAAAGTAGCAAAACCAGTAATATGGGTAGGATATGTTAGTTGTCTTAGCATTGCTTTCATTCATATAGTTCCACAAGAATATTTGAATATGGTAGTGACGTTATCTGTACCAACTATTTTAATTATTTTATTTGCACAAGTGATTGCAACTGATATGAACACAAATTTTAAAGATATAGCTTATACATTTTTAGGAATTTTCTATGTAGTATTTTTTATAATGTTTGTAGCATTTATAAATGGAATGCCAAATGGCAATATACTAATATGGTATGCTATATTTGCAGCTTGGGGAACAGATATATTTGCTTATTTTATAGGGAAATATTTCGGAAAACATAAATTTAGCAAAGTGAGTCCGAAAAAGACGATAGAGGGATGTCTTGGTGGAATAATAGGAGCTGTTTTATTAATGTTGCCATATACATATTTTGCCAATCATTATTGGGGGATGGATTATTCTTATTTATTTATAGCAGGAATTGGTATAATTTTGAGTTTAGTAGGTCAGATAGGTGATTTTTCAGCATCTAGTATAAAACGATTTGTAGATATAAAAGATTATAGCAATTTAATACCAGGTCATGGGGGAATGTTGGATCGAATTGATAGTTTAATATTTTTATCACCATTTGCTTATGCATTATTTACATTATTGTGATGTGTTGTATTGGGATGTCGCATTGGGGACGTTTCTCCTTGGACATTTGTGTCGCATTGGGGACGTTTCCTTTTGGACATTTTTGTCCACTTAGGGACATATCTTCTACCATATTTATTTGAAAATTTTTATAATTAATCTTTTTCAAGATATGTCC
>CATOLW010000226.1 GCA_951800935.1 uncultured Clostridium sp. | reverse complement strand
GCTATTTGATTTAAAACTAACTAAAACAGAATTTGAAGAAATAGGAAAAAGTCTAGGAGCTGATGTAGTACCTTGTTTTTATAACAAAGCATTGGTAGCAGAAGGAATTGGAGAAATTGTAAAACCAATTGATACCCATTTTACCTATTATTTTGTCATTATCAAACCAGAAATATCTTGTGATACCAAGGAAATGTATCAAAAAATAAATGAAGAAAAAAGCTTTAAATATCCAGAAAAAATTGACAAGATGAAACAGGCATTAGAACAAAATCAGATAGAAGAAATGGCAAATCAACTTTATAATCGATTTGAAAAAGTAGTAGAAGAAAAAGAAGTAATTCAAAGACTAAAAGAAGAATTAATAGAGCAAGGAGCCATTCGGAAGCTTAATGACAGGAGCAGGTTCTTGCATTTTTGGAATTTTTGAAAAGAAAGAAAAAGCAAAAGCAGCCTATCATGCCTTAAAAAAGAAATATGAAGTTTATTTATGTACATCATATAATTCAACAAGAAAGCCAAAAATATAAAAAAGAAACCTTAAGGGGGAAAGCCAAAAAATATGTTAGAAGAAAAATCAATTACAGGAGTTATATTAGTAGCAGGAGATAGCACTAGATATGGACAAAATAGAAACAAGAATTTTGATAGCATAAAAGAAAAAACAGTTATGTCCTATAGCTTAAAAGAATTTGAAAAAAATTCTTATATTGATGACTTAATAATAGGTGTAAAAAAAGAAGAAATCCCAATCGTTGAAAAAATTATCCAAGAAGAAAAAACAACCAAACCAATTCAAATTGTTTTAGGAGGAGCCTCTAGACAGGAAACCGTATATAACTGTATTCAAAAAACAAAAGCAGATATTGTTATCATTCACGATGGAGCAAGACCAGCTATTAAACAAACTTACATCAATGAATGTATAAAAAGTATGGAAGAATTTAAAGGAGTAACAATAGGAGTACCATCAAAAGATACCATAAAAATAACAGACGAAAATAATATAGTAGTACAAAGCACAAATCGAAACAACACTTGGATCATTCAAACACCACAATGTTTCCATCGAGAAATGTTGTTACAAGCCCATGAAAAATATAAAAACGAGACAGTAACAGATGACTGTATGCTATTAGAAAAGAACCATGAAAAAGTAAAAATTTTAGAAGGAGATTATACCAATATTAAAATTACAACTTATGAAGATATTATCTTAATGAAAAAAATGATGGACAAAGAATAAAAAATCATAGGAATTACTTGCAAAATACAAAAAAATGTGATAAAATTGCAATGCTCTACTTACAGGAAATGTAGGTTAAAAATCCAAAGGGAGGTGAAAATAATGAACCAATACGAAAGTATTATCATTGTTAATCCTAATTTAGACGAAGCAGCTTTAAAAGCGCTAGAAGAAAAATTTACAGGACTAATCAATGAAAACGGAAAAGTGGAAAACGTAGAGAACATGGGTAAAAAGAAATTAGCTTATGACATCAAAAAACAAACAGAAGGAACTTACCTATTATTCAACTTTGAAGCAAAACCAGACTCAATCAAAGAACTTGAAAGAGTTTACAGAATTACAGACGATATCATGAAATTTATCGTAGTAAGAAAAGAAGCTTAAGTAGAAAAGCACTTAATTCGTAAAAAGCGAATAAAATAGAAATCAAATAAAATAAAGGGCCTATAATTAAAGTAAAGAAAGGTGATAAAAAATGAACAAAGTAATATTAATGGGAAGATTAACAAGAGACCCAGAAGTAAGATACACACAAACAAACAACACACTAGTTGCATCTTTTAGTTTAGCAGTCAATAGAAGATTTGTAAGACAAGGAGAAGAAAGACAAGCAGACTTTATCAATATTGTTGCTTGGAGCAAACTAGGAGAATTTTGTAGCAAATACTTTAAGAAAGGTCAACAAGTAGGAGTTATTGGAAGAATACAAACCAGAACATGGGATGATGACCAAGGAAATAAACACTATGTAACAGAAGTAGTAGCAGAAGAAGCATACTTTGCAGACAGCAAAAGAGAAGGAGAAACAGGAGCAGGAGCATTTGAAAATACATTTGGAAATACAGCACCTGGAAACATGGGAGACGATTTCGAAGTATCTTCTAGTGATGACCTACCATTCTAACTTAAAAAAGAAGGGAGAAAAAGAAATGGCAGATAAAAAACAAAATAAAAGAAATAATAAGAATTATGATGAAGACTATAATCCAAGATTTAGAAAACAAAGAAAAAAAGTATGCGTATTATGTAGTGACAAAAACTTTGTATTAGATTATAAAAATCCAGAACAATTAAGAAAATTCATCAATGATAAAGGAAAAATCTTACCAAGAAGAACAACTGGTGCATGCGCTAAACATCAAAGAGATATCACAACAGCAGTAAAAAGAGCAAGACATATTGCTTTATTACCATATGCACAAAACTAATAAGGAGAAAAAACCACTGAAACCAGTGGT
>CATOLW010000225.1 GCA_951800935.1 uncultured Clostridium sp. | reverse complement strand
CTTTCTTTTCTAACAATCCTTTTATTTGACTTTCCTTTTCATTCGTGCTAAACTACACTTATCTTAATGAAAAAGGAGGTATTTTTATGTATCATCTAGTTGTTTTCGCTTCTGGTAATGGTTCTACTTTACAAGCCATTATCGATAGTATTCAATCCCATGAACTAGAAGCTAAAATCAGTTTAGTTGTTTCTGATAATCCAGACAGCTATGCTTTAAAAAGAGCACAAGCAAATCATATAGAAACCTATATCATTCAAAACAAAAAATTTGAAACTCGTGATTTAGAATTATCAAAGATTCTTTCTCAATATCCAATCGACTTAATTGTCCTTGCTGGTTACTTAAAAATGATTGGACCTAATTTACTTCAAAACTATACTATTATCAACACTCATCCTTCTTTATTACCAAAGTTTGGTGGCAAAGGTATGCATGGTATGCATGTTCACCAAGCTGTTGTAGAAGCTGGTGAAAAATACACTGGCGCTACCATTCATTTTGTAAACGAAGAGTATGATAAGGGCAACATCATTAGTCAAACAACCGTTGAAGTTTTGCCTAGTGATTCAGCCGAAATAGTTTCTCAAAAAGTACAAGCTGCTGAAAAAATCCAACTCATTGAAGTTCTTAATCGTTTTGCGAACCAGGGATTAGGGGACGTTCCTTAAAATCCCACTTTTAGGGATTAAGGGACAGTCCTTCTTTTCATTTCATGAGAAAATTGTCTCCGTTCTCTGAAACAGGGATTTTAAGGAACGTCCCCTAATCCCTTTTAGTGCTCATAAATTTCTCCAATATCATTTCTATAATCTAATTTATTATCTATGTTATTTTCCATAGCTGCATATGCTTTTTGTCTTGCTTCTTCTAAAGTCTTTCCATTGGTGTGAATAGCAAATAATCTTGAAGTCCCAACTGATTGGTAAGTATTTCCTTCTACTGGTTTGGTACTTGCAAAATAAATTTTTGCGTCCTTTTCTTTGATTGCTTTTGTATTTAGTGTAAATTCAATTGGGTCTGCCTTTTGAATCGCATAATCTGGACTTACCACATAAACAGTAAAAGTATAGTTCTTTTTAAATTTACAATTTTCCGTTGATAATTTTTGTTCCCAAATGTTTTCCATAACTTCACTAAATGGTGTTTCTAATGAATTTAGTACATTAATTGCTTCTGGATCTCCAAATCTTGCATTAAATTCAATAAATTTAATTCCTTGTTTGCATTTGAAAAATCCTCCGTAAATTACTCCTGTAAATTCTAAACTTTCTTTATTGACATATTGAATGGTATCTTGAATTAGTTTGCTACAAACATCAATATCTTTTTGCTCTAAAAATGGTAATAATCCATTTTCAAAACTTAAGCATCCCATACCACCAGTTCCTGGTCCTTTGTCTTCATCAAAACGATATGGATAATCAAATGTTGTTGGCGTTACTACAATATTTTTTCCATCGGTTAATGCCATAACGGTAAATTCTCTACCTTCTACTTTATCTTGTACAATTACTTTTCCATCTGCTTCTAAGCATTCTTTGGCATATTCAAATCCTTCTTGTTTTCCGTTTAAAGTGGATTCCTCCTACTTTAACACCTTTTCCTCCTGTTAATCCTTCTGGTTTTACCACAAAACTATCATCTTCATAATTTTTCATTACTTCTTCTAGTCTTTGTAGTGTTGTTACACTTTCATTCTTAATAATCATTTCTGGTGCTAATTTTTGAACAATTTCTAAAGCATAAGTCTTACTCCACTCTACTTTTGCTCCTTTGGAAGTTGGCCCAAAAGTTTTTAATCCAAGTTCTCTTGCTAAATCAATCATTCCTTCTTGTAGTAAATTATCTTGACTAATAACACAAGCTTCAATTCCTTCTTCTTTTACAAATTTGGTTACTAATTCTTTGTCAAATGGATCTCCAATAATGTATTTTCCATTTGATTTTTGGACTTCTTCTACAATGGATGGATTAGCATATGGTAAAATGGCATAAACTGCAAAACCCTTTCCAATTTGTTCCGCTAACACCGCTTCACGCCCACCATTTCCTAACAATAAACACTTTTTCATTTTCTATTTTCTCCTTTATCAGGGATTTAGGGACGTTCCTTAAATCCCTCTTTTAGGGATTTTGGGGACAGTCCTTTCATCTCCATTTAATTTATTCCTATTTTATATTTTTGCTCTAAATCTTCTTTTAATTGCTTCGCATCTTTAAACACAATTCCATGAATGCCTACTTCCTTAGCTCTTTTTATATTAATTTCATGGTCATCAATAAACAAGGTTTCTTCTGCTAGTATTTTAGCTTTTTCTAATACTTTACCAAAGGTTTCTTCATCTGGTTTGACACATCCTATTTCATAAGAAAATATTTTTTTATCAAATAGTTTAATATCTTGATTGTGTTTTTCTATATATTCCATCCATTCAATAACATGGTCTGATAATAATATTAGTTGGTATTTTCTTTTTAATGCTTTTATCTTTTTCATGGTT
>CATOLW010000224.1 GCA_951800935.1 uncultured Clostridium sp. | reverse complement strand
TTAGGTAAGCTTATTATAACACATATTGAAAAAAAATCCATACTTTTCATGGATTTTCTAACAAAAAAATATAGCAAAGTTTTTACACTTTACTATACTTATTTTTTAGCAAGTTTTCGATCCAGAATCACAAGTGCATATCCTAGTAGCAATATTCCTATACCAATTGCAGTAATCCATATCACAACCGTTTTTACTCCCATTTTTTGATAGTCTAAAAAGAAGTAGGCAAATTTTCTAGAACCACCAATTCCATAAAATTTTCCTTTTCCTGAATAGACAAATCCTACATAGAAAATAGGAAAACATAACCATACGAGTGGATACCAGAGTTTAAAGTTTCCCTTCTCATCAAATCGATAGTCATACATTACCATTGCTGGTGATATAACATGGACCAAAAGATTTCCGATTCTTTTGGCTGTTAATCCTTTCTCTGATATGGTATACATGATATACTGATTGGGTAATAGCATCGCTAAATATAGAATTGCTGTTATTAAAATTGCTATCATGATTGTTCCCTTTAGTAATGGATACCATTTTTTGGATTGATATGGATATTTTGTGATATCTCCTATCAAAAATAAACTAAAAGTAATCAAGCAAAATAAATTACTTTGTGTTGTGTAATAAGATAACAGATATTCCACAAAAGCAGTACTTTTTAGCGTAAGGATTATACCTGCTAATAAACTTGCTATTAGAAATAACCGATAAATAAAAGCAACTTTTCTTCTATCCATGGCTTTTCTCCTTTCTGCTTGCTAAGTTTCTAGGTTTCTTAAAAAATTGTATCATATTTTATTACTTTTCTCAATCCTCAGATTCTATTAAAATATAAAGTTAAGGTTTAATCAGAGTTGCAAAAAAAATGAAATAAGCATATAATTTAACAAAAGAAAAAAGAGAGGTAATGAATTTGAAAAATTTAACCATAAAAGAAATACTAGAAGTAACCAAAGGAAAACTCATACAAGGAAACCCTAAAGCCATTTGCAAAAACTTTTCAAAAGATACCAGATCCATTGCACCAGGGGATACTTACATAGCCATTAAAGGGGAAACATTTGATGGAAATCTTTTTTGGAAACAAGCTTTAGATAAGGGTGCTAACTCTGTTATTGTATCAAATATTTCTTATGAAGAAAAAGATTTAAAGGCCTATCCTAATAAAAATATTATCAAAGTAGAAGATACTTTAGAAGCTTTATATCAAATTGCCAAGAAAAAAAGAGAGTTGTATCAAATTCCTGTCATTGGAATAACAGGAAGTGTTGGAAAAACTAGTACCAAAGACATTATTGCCAATGTTGTATCACAAAAATATAAAACTCTAAAAACGATAGGAAACAATAACAATAACATTGGATTGCCTTTTACTATCTTAAGATTACAAGATGAAGAAGCTATGGTAATTGAAATGGGAATGAATCATTTGGGTGAAATTAGTTTATTAACTAGTATTGCTAAGCCTGACATTTGTGTTATTACTAATATTGGAACTTCTCACATAGGAAACTTAGGGGCCAGAGAAAATATATTAAAAGCAAAACTAGAAATATTAGAAGGTTCTCCTAATCCAACCGTGATTGTAAATAATGATAATGATTTATTACATAAATGGCAAGAAGAAAATAAAAGCCAAAAAAATATTGTAACCTATGGTATCAAGTCCCAAAGTGATATCCAAGCAACTAATATCGATCTACAAGAAAATAGTAGTCAATTTTTCTGCTTGATCGGAAAAGAAAAATTAAAAACAACTGTCCCAGTAGGAGGGGAACATTTTGTCTTAAATGCCTTGTGTGCTATTAGTGTAGGAAAAATTTTAAAAATTGAAAATGAAAAGGTCATAGAAGGAATTAAAAATTTTGAATTAACCAAAAAAAGAATGGATATAACTGATTTGTCAAATGGTATCAAAATAATTAATGATGCTTATAATGCTAGTTTAGAATCAATGCAAGCTAGTCTTCGTTATTTAGCAAATTTTAAAAATAATCGAAAAATTGCCATTTTAGGAGATATGTTAGAACTAGGAGACTATACTAAAAAGCTACATGAGCAAGTAGGAGAATCTATCGTTCAAAATAAAATTGATCTTTTAATTACAAGTGGAGAAAATGCAAAATATATAGCACAAAAAGCAAAAACCTTAGGGATGGAAGAAACACAAGTTTATCACTTAAACGATACACAAAAAATTATTAAAATGTTAAAAGAAATTGTACAGCCAGAAGATGTCTTATTATTTAAAGCTTCTCATGGCATGAAATTTTTTGAATTAGCAGAAGAAATACAAAAAAATTTTTAAGAAAGGTGTGTTAAAATGATGAAAAAAGAAAAATTAGGTATTATTTTTGGTGGAATGTCAACAGAAAATGAAGTATCTGTTGTATCAGCTCATTCTATTTTAAAAAATTTGAATCGAGATAAATATGAAATATTTCCTATTTATATTGGAAAAGATGGAACTTGGTATCAATATCAAGAATCTGATGAAAAAAGAGAATTTGGAGA
>CATOLW010000223.1 GCA_951800935.1 uncultured Clostridium sp. | reverse complement strand
CTATCTTCTTAGTAGCACCATCAAATTATGAAATAACCAACGAAATGGCAAGAGAAGAAATGAAAAGCAAATTATCTGTTTCATGGTTAAAAAACAACGGAGTTAACTAGTCCGTTTATTCAAGGAGGAAAATATGATAACACCATTAGATATAGAAAACAAAAAATTCTCAAAACAAATGATGAATGGATATAGTGTAGAAGAAGTAGATGATTTCTTGGATGATCTAACAGCAGATTATTCAAAAAATTATAAAGAAGCAACAGAATTAAGAGCAAAAGTGGATGAATTAACAAAAAATTTAGAGCACTATAAAACAATAGAAGAAACATTGCAAAATACTTTAGTAATGGCTCAAACAACAGCAGACGATGTGAAAAAGATTGCAAATCAACAAGCAGAACAAATTATTAACGAAGCAAAGGCAACTGCACAAAAACAAGTAGGAGATTTAGATAATGAGATTGTTGCTAAGAAAAAGGAAATAGAAGAAATTAGAAAACAATTTGATATCTATAAAGCAAAAATGGAAGCATTACTAATCTCTCAATTGGAATTGATTAAAGATATTAATAAAGAAGATACTTAAGAAAAACTGTCTATGAAAATAGATGGTTTTTTAGCACTTTTGGCGAAAAATATTACAATTTGGAAGGTATGTTACAGAACTGTTAAATGTATGTTACATTTCAGTAAATACTATTGACAATATAAAAAAAAAGAATAAAATAATAGTATCAAAGAAAGGCAAAATATGAGAATAATAGGTGGAAAAGCAAAAGGAACTAAGCTTTATACTTTAGCAGGAGAAAATACAAGACCAACTTTAGATCGAGTGAGGGAATCTTTATTCAACATTCTTCAATTTAAAATATCAGGAAGCTGTTTTTTAGATTTATTTGCAGGAAGTGGGGCTTGTGGGATAGAAGCAATAAGTAGAGGGGCTAAAAAAGCAATTTTATGTGATAAAGAAAAACAGGCAGTAGAAATCATTCGTAAAAACATAGAAAAAACACATATGAATGATAAGATTCAATTATATAGAATGGATTATGAAGAAGTATTAAAAACAAAAATTAGGGAAAAACTAGATATCGTTTTTATTGACCCACCTTATCAAACTGATTATGCTTATCTGGCAGTAAAACAAATTATAGAGAACCAATTAATTGATGAAAATAGCATCTTAGTTATTGAAACTGACCAAGTAGAAAAACTAAAAAGTCAATTACAAAATTTAAGAATAGAAATATCAGATGAAAGAAAATACGGAAGAGTACATCTTCTCTTCTTGAGGCTAAAACGGAAAGGGGTAAATCATGGAAATATTTACAATATTAGAAACATTAGAGGAATTGTTAGAGACAAGTAAGAATCTACCATTTTCCTCAAAGGGTATCGTGGATAAAGATGAAATGCTAGATTTAATCAAAGAAATTCGAATTAAACTCCCAGACGAATTAAAACAAGCAAAATGGGTAAAAGAAGAAAGACAACGTATTTTGGTAGAAGCACAAAAAGAAGCAGATGGTATAGTAAAAGAAGCAGAAAATAGAATTATAGCAATGGTAGATGAACATGAAATAACGAGAAAAGCGTATGACCAAAAAACAGAAATCATTGAAACGGCCAATGAAATGTCTAGAGAAATTTCAAAAGGAACAAAAGAATATGCTGACACTTTATTGCTAAATACAGAAGAAGTGATAAACAGTACTTTAGCAAAATTGGAAAGTAATATGTCAGAGGCATTAAATCTAATGCAACTGTCATTAGAAGATACCTTAAAAACAATACAAATTAGTAGAAAAGAATTGAAATAAAGAAAGTAAAAAGTCAGACGTTACAACACTCTGACTTTTTTAGGGACAATAGGGACAAAGGATGGTGTAAGAAATGGCGAAAAAAAGAAGATATAAAAAGAAGAAAAATACAGCTTCAAAAGCAGATATAACAGTAGTTGTTTTAATTATATTCAGTATTTTATTAGCAGTTTTAATTTATACAAAATCAGGTGTAGTAGGAACAAAATTGAATGAAATATTAGGTGGTATGCTAGGAATTGTACAATATGTTTTGCCAATTGGAATTTTCATTGTGGGAATTAAACTGGCTTCAGAAGAAAATGAAGAATTGACTTCAAAATTATTACAATATGGCATATTATTAGTGAGCTTATGTATAGTATTTAGTGTGTTTCAAATTGCTTCTGGTGAATTACAAGGAGATAAAGAGTTATCAGAAGTAGTAAAAGATGCTTATTTATTAGGTTCACAAAGTAAAGGTGGAGGAGCAATTGGTTCTTGTGGAGCAGTACCTCTTACTAAATTATTAGGAAATATAGGAGCAATTATTCTTTGCTTAGGAATTGCTATCATATTAATTGTGTTTACTTTTGGTATTAATATGTCAGAAATTATTAACAATATGTTAGAAAAAGCAGCTGAGAAAAAAGAAGAAAAATTAGAAAGAAGAGAAGAACTTCGTAAAGAAAGACAAAAAGAAGAAAGAGAAACACCTGCTGAACGCAGAAGAAGAGAAAGAGA
>CATOLW010000222.1 GCA_951800935.1 uncultured Clostridium sp. | reverse complement strand
TGAGTATGATGTGGATAAAAATACAATTACAATTCTTACCATGCCATATTTATACCAATATTATGCAAGTAAAGTATTAGACTATGGATACATAGAATTAGATAGTACATTAGCTAACCAAAAAGCAATTTTAAGAAATCAACTAGTTGTATTAAAAGATAAAAATAAAAAGCAATATGGTGTGATTGGGGTTGATGGATCAGCCATATTAGAACCAAAATATGACAGCATTACCTATCTTCCTAATACAGATGATTTCTTAGTAGAAACCAATAAAAAAGTAGGAATTTTATCTTCTAAAGGGGAAACGAAAGTACAAATCATGTATGATAGTATCCAGTTAATGGATAGTGACTCTGGTCTATATGTAGTGCAAAAGGATAAAAAGTTTGGTGCAATTGATATTAGAGGAAATGTTAAAATATACATAGAAAATGACCAAATAGGAATGGATATTTCGAAATTTGCACAAAACAATATAAAGAATAAATATATCTTAGCAGATGGCTTAATACCAGTTAGAAAAGATAAATATTGGGGACTATATGATACAAACGGAAATCAAGTAACACAATACCAATATGATAGTTTTGGTTATATAGCTTCTAGTAACAAAGATGCTATCAACTTATTGGTAATTCCAAATTTTGATTTATTAGTAGCTTGTAAGGACAAAAAATATACACTAGTAAATTCAGCAGGCATTGAATTATTTGCGGCTATAGCAGATGATATTTATATGACAATTGATGGAGGAGAAAAACACTATTATATTATAGCAAATGACCAACAAATTGATGCGGAAGAATGGTTGAATGCCAACAATTATACCAAAGCAGGAACCACTAATCAAGATAGGAATAATAACAATAATAATGGAGAAGAACAAACGCAAGATAATCAAAATAATAATCAAAACGAAGAGGAAGAGGGCAATTCTAACAATAACGAAGAAGAGCAAAATCAAGAACAGAATCAAGAACAACAGCAAAATGGTGAAGAAAATCAAGAGGAAAATAGACAAGAAAATCAAGAAGATAACCAAGAAGAAAATCAGGAAGAATAACTCCAAAAAGGATTTGAGAAACAACTCTCAAATCCTTAATTTTATATTTTGACAAAAAATATAAAAAATTTTCGAAAAACGTTTACTTTTTTAAAAAAGTTGTATACAATAGACTTAAATAAAGAAAAATGTCAAAAAATAAGAAAAACAGAAGAAAACAGAAAAGAAAGGAAGTACATCCGTGAAAATATTAATGTTAACATGGGAATATCCACCAAGAGTGGTAGGAGGAATTGCAAGAGTTGTATACGATTTATCCAAAACTTTGTTGAAAGACGGACATGATGTAACTGTTGTAACTTATAAAGATGGAGATGTTCCATATTTTGAAGATGACAAAGGAGTAAAAGTATATCGAGTTGATAATTACATGATAAATCCAAATAATTTTATTGACTGGGTTATGCAAATGAACTTTAATATGCTTGCCAAAGCAAATGAAATTATTGCAGAACAAGGAAATTTTGATGTTATTCATGCACACGATTGGCTAGTAGCATATGCAGCTAAGACATTAAAAAACTCATACAATATTCCAATTGTATCTACCATTCATGCTACAGAATCAGGGAGAAACAGTGGAATTCATGATGAACAACAAAGATACATTAATGACACAGAATGGATGTTAACATATGAATCAGCAGAAGTAATAGTAAACAGCAATTACATGAAAAACGAATTACAAAGACTATTTGGTCTACCTTATGAAAAAATTAATGTAGTGCCAAATGGGGTTAATATGAATTTATTTAATGGAGTAGAAAGAGACTATGACTTTAGAAGAAGATATGCCATGGATAATGAGAAAATCATTTTATTTATGGGAAGACTAGTTTATGAAAAAGGTGTTCAGCACTTAATTTCAGCTATGCCAAAAATATTACAAAGATATCGAGACAGTAAACTTGTCATATGTGGAAAAGGTGGCATGTTAGATGAACTAAAACAACAAGTAAATGCAATGGGAATAGCAGATAAAGTATATTTTGCAGGATATATGAGGGGGAAAGATGTACAAAAGATGTATAAAGCAGCTGATATATCAGTATTTCCAAGTACTTATGAACCATTTGGAATCGTAGCTTTAGAAGCTATGCTAGCAGAAAATCCAGTTGTTGTCTCAGACATTGGAGGATTAAACGAAATTGTGGAACATAGAATAAATGGAATGAAAGCTTATTGTGGAAATGCCAATTCACTAGCAGATTCTATCTTAGAATTATTGTATGACCACAAACTTTGTAGTGATATCACTAAAAAAGCAAAAAATAAAGTAAGAAACCAATATAATTGGAGCAAAATTGCACAAGACACACACTTTACCTATCAAAAAGCAATCTGTCAATCTATGGCAGAAAAACAAAAACGTGAATTAGAACAAGAAAGAGCAAGAAAAAACAAAAAAGCAAAAAACACAGAAAACGAAATTACCAACTTACTTAGTTTCAAAAAACGTCAAGCTTATGCTTAAAACATGGAAAGACA
>CATOLW010000221.1 GCA_951800935.1 uncultured Clostridium sp. | reverse complement strand
AAAAAACTAACTTTTTTGAAGAAATTTAACTTTTTATGTAGACAAATCCAAAAAAATGATGTATAATAATAACTGAAAATACGATTGCAAAATCTAAAAACAACTGATTTTGTAGCTGATGAAAGATAAAAATAGGGAGGAAAAGAAATTGGATACAAATTATTTAGAAAACAACTATTTAACATTAGTTGGAAAAGTTACAGGAGATAAAGAATTTAGTCATGAAATTTATGGAGAAAGATTTTATACTTTTAAATTAGGAATTCCACGTTTAAGTGGAAATCAAGATATCATACCAATTACCATATCAGAAAGATTAATTGGAGAAGATACCCTAGCAGAAGGTAAAAAACTATTAGTAAAAGGTCAATTTAGATCTTATAATAGTTATGAAAATGAAAAAAATAGACTTATCTTAACGGTATTTGCAAAAGACGTTATGGAAGTTGAAGAAAAAGAAGAGGAAGAAGAAAATGAAATGGTAAGAAAAGATACCATTACAAATGAAGTTGTATTAATTGGATATATATGCAAAAAACCAATTTATAGACAAACACCATTTGGAAGAGAAATATCAGATATCTTACTTGCTGTTAATAGAGCATACAATAAATCAGATTACATCCCATGCATTAGTTGGGGAAGAAATGCAAGATTTTGCCAAAACCTAGAAGTTGGTTCACAAGTAAAAGTAGTAGGAAGAGTTCAATCTAGAACTTACGAGAAAAAATATGAAGATGGAACCGTTCAAACAAGAGTTGCTTATGAAGTTTCTGTTGGAAGCTTAGAAGTAATTGAAGAAAAAACGGTAGAAAAAGAAGATACAGTAGAAGACGGTGTAGAAAACCAAGAAGCTGTATAAAGATTGTATAAGGTAAAAAATAGTAAAAAGTTTCAAAAGACTAGTTTTTTGAAACTTTTTTTGATATAATTTGAAAAAATGAAAATCAAAAGGAGAAAGATTGAATGAAGAAAAAGGAAATAAAATTTACAATCTTGGCAGTTATTTTAATTGCACTATTTTGTGTAGCATTAACACCAGTAACTTTTCAAAATGACACCTATTATACGATAAAAGTAGGGGAACAAATAGCTCAGATACGGAATTGATGGACAAGATTCATTCTCTTGGCATAAAGACTTAGCTTATACTTATCCACATTGGGGATATGATTTGATTACTTACTTTATTTATCATGCTTTTGGATTTACAGGCATCTATGTAACTACTTGTATTTTATCAATTCTATTAGGACTATCTATTTATTTTGTAAATACTAAGTTAGCTAAAAATCAACTATTTTCATTTTTAATTACCATAGGAGTTATGTATGTAATAAGAGGATATATAGCAGCAAGAGCACAATTAGTAACGTTTATTTTATTTATTTTAACCATTTATTTTATTGAAAAATTCATAGAAACTAAAAAGAAAAGATATGCTGGAGGACTGATTTTAATACCAATTGTAATAGCAAACCTACATGTAGCAGTATTTCCATTTTATTTTGTTTTATATCTACCATATATAGCCCAGTATCTGTTAGCTTTAATAGGAGAAACCATTATTTATCGAAAAATGGACATGTTTTTAATAAAGCTAAAAATAAAACAATATAGCAAAAAAACAGGACAAGAAGAAAAAATAAAAGATTTAAAAAAGAAACAAAAAGAATTAGAAAATAGAATTGACAAAATTAGAATTAAAAGAAGTAAAGAATTACAAAACCCATATAAAATCAAATTAATCAAAAATCCAAATGTGAAATGGCTTATTTTAGTTATGATAATCTGTTTATTAACAGGATTATTAACACCTTTAGGAACGACGCCTTATACTTATTTGATTAAAACCATGCAGGGAAATACCACACAAAATATTAATGAACATTTACCAATGACATTAGCAAACGATACAGATGCTATGTGCATTTTAGTCATACTTTTAGCAATCTTAATTTTTACAAAGACCAAAATACGATTAGCTGATTTATTTATGCTAGGAGGACTATGTTATTTAATGATAGATTCCAGAAGACAAATAACTATGTTTGCTATTATAGGTTCAGTGATATTAAATCGATTTATGATGGAACTATTAGAAACTTATACCAAACAAACCGAAAAAGAATTATTAAACAAAGCAACCAAAATAGTAGGAATGGTAGCAATAACTGCTGTTATGCTAACTTTAAGCTATCATTTTGGAAAAGATAAGTTTGATAGTAAATACATAGATGAAAGTACTTATCCAGTAAAAGCATCTGACTTTATTTTAGAAAATATTGATTTAGAAACAGCAAGATTTTACAATGAGTATAATTATGGAAGTTATTTAATATTTAGAGGAATACCAGTATTTATAGATTCAAGAGCTGATTTATATGCACCAGAATTTAGTGGAAAAGAAGAAGACATTTTTATGGACTTTATTGATACTTCTAGTATTGGGAAGTTTTATGAAGATACTTTTGAAAAATACAACATGACACATGTAATTGCTTATAAAAACTCAAAAGTAAATATGATTATTACCAAAACAAAAGATCCAAAATATAAA
>CATOLW010000220.1 GCA_951800935.1 uncultured Clostridium sp. | reverse complement strand
TTATCAAAAGAAGATGTAGAGAAGGGATTTGACGAAAGTGAAAGTATTATCAACCAAAAATCCTTATTAACAGAATATGTAGGAAATTTAGGCTGGGAATATGAATTAGTAGATACTTATATTGATCCAGGATATACAGGTACAAACTTTAATAGACCAGATTTCCAAAGAATGATTAGAGATATCGAAAACGGAAAAGTAAATATGGTCATAACAAAAGACTTATCACGTTTAGGTCGTGATTACATAGAAACAGGAGAATATATTGAAAAATGGTTTCCAGAGCATGAAGTAAGATATGTTTCTGTAACAGATGGGATAGACACTTTTGCCACTAATAATGGCAATAATGATATAGCACCATTTAAATCTATCTTAAATGATATGTATTCCAAAGATTTATCTAAAAAGATTAGGACAGCCTTACATACCATGCAAAAACAAGGAAAATGGGTAGGAGGAAAAACAGCACTAGGATATGTAAAAGACCCAAACGATAAAAACAAATTGATGATATGTGAGCCAGAAGCGGAAATCGTAAAAACTATTTTTAATATGGCAAGTTTACGGAGAAGAAATAGGAACCATTAAAAATTATCTAAATGACAACAAAATACCAACAGCAAATCAATTAAGATACAACAAAGCAACATTTTGGGAAAACAAAACAGTAAAAAACATCTTAAAAAATGAGGTGTATATTGGAAATACAGTCCAAAATAAAAGAAGTAGAATAAGTTATAAAAACAGAAAATTAAGAAGTAATCCACAAGAACAGTGGAACATTGTGGAAAACACACACGAACCAATCATTGAAAAGCAGCTTTTTGACAAAGTACAAAAAATGGTAATTGTGCAAAAATATAATAGAAATGAAAAAAAACATAAGTTTTTATTAGATGGATTATTGTTTTGTTATGAATGCAAACACAAAATAGGAGTAAGAGGAAAGAAAAACGGCTATATGTTTATGATATGTAATAATTATCGTAGAAATTCAAAATTAGGACTTTGTACATCACATGGATTTAGCTATGAAGCATTAGAAAAAACAATACTACAATACATAAAGAATTTATTTTTAGCAATTGATAGTAAGAGAATAGAATTAAACATAAAAAATAATCGAACAAAACAAGATTATGGAAAAATGTTAAAACAGAAACAAACAGAAATTAACCTTATAAAAGATAACATAGACAAAATGTATGTTGACAAATTAAACGGTAAAGTTAGCGAAGAAATGTATGAAAGGGTATTTAACAAACTAATCAATGAAGTAAATGAAAAAGAAAAAGAATACAATAAGTTAAAAAACAAAAAAGAAAATGCTATGCAAGATGATAGTAAAGAGATAGAAAACATTGTTAAAGAATTTTTAAAAATAGAAAAGCCGACACCTGAAATAATGAAAATAATTATTAATAAAATAGAAATACACCAAGATAAGCAGGTAGATATCATTTTTAATTTTAAGAGATTAAATGATATTAATATCAAAAATGCACAAAACGACTAATCTAATATTTGATATCAGATTAGTCGAAACAAAAAAATCAAAACTGTCTACTTTGACATCAACCAGAAGCAATTAGTATGTCAGATCGAGTTATTGTATTAAATGCAAGACCAGGAACAGTAAAAGATATCCACAAAATTGACTTTAATATGGAAAATAGAAATCCCATTAATTGTAGAGAACAACCTAAATTTAGTCAATATTTTAATATCTTATGGAGGGAGTTAGGAGTCGATGAATAGATTATTAATATCCAAAGAAAGAAAACAATATTTAAAAAATAAAAAGCGTAAACAATACTTAATATATTTAACACAAATAGCAATACTAGTAGGATTTCTTATTATATGGGAAATACTTGCCAACAAAAAAATAATTGACAGTTTTATTACCAGTCAACCAAGTAGAATTTGGGATACCTTCATAAATTTGAGTTCAAATGATTTAACAAAACACATTGGGGTTACTGTTTATGAAACAATGGTTGGCTTTTTACTAGGAACTGGATTAGGCATTATCATAGCTATCATTTTATGGTGGTCAGACTTCTTATCCAAAGTAGCAGAACCTTATTTAGTGGTCTTAAATAGCTTGCCAAAAGTAGCTTTGCGGACCAGTTATTATTATATGGGTAGGAGCAGGAACACCAGCAATTATTGTAATGGCAATTGCAATTTCTTTAATTGTAACTATTTTAGAAAACTTAAATGGATTTTTAAAGACAGATAAAGAAGTAATCAAGATGGCAAGGACATTTAAGGCCTCCAAATTGCAAATACTAACCAAAATTATTTTACCAGCAAATCTTTCTACTTTTATCAATTCACTAAAAGTTAATATTGGCCTTTCACTAGTAGGCGTAATTTCAGGAGAATTTTTAGTATCCAAAGCAGGTCTTCGGATATTTAATTGTCTATGGAGGGCAGGTATTTAAATTAGATCTAGTTATGGCTAGTGTTATTATTTTAGGAATCGTAGCTGGCATCATGTATGCCTCTGTATTACTATTAGAAAAATTAATTCTAAATGCAAAGAAATGCAAAA
>CATOLW010000219.1 GCA_951800935.1 uncultured Clostridium sp. | reverse complement strand
TACGACGGGTTACTTTTTTTTTTTCTTCTTGTTCTGTTGTTTCTTTGTTTTTGTTTATAATGTCGGTCTCGGTACTGTTGATTTGATTTTTTAGTTGCATTTCTTTTTCTTTAAGTTCAAGTATGGTGCTGTGTAGTTTAGCATCTTCTACTTCGTATTTTTTTCTTTCGGTTATTATATCTTTTCGACTATTTAGTTTTTCTGCTAAGGTGGTATATTCTAATATTTTATTTTGGGTTTCTTTTATTTTCTCAAAGTTTTTGTTTATTTCGTTTTTATACTCTTCTATTTTTACTTCTGATTTATTACTTTGAACACCTAGTTCTAAAATTTCGTTTTCTAATTTTTCTATCTTTTCTTTATTTGTTTGATATTCGTTATTTATGTTTGTAATATCTTCTGTAATTAAGGCTATTTCTACTTCTTCTAGTTTTTCTTTAGCGTCTACATATTCTAAGGCTTTTTCTTTTTGTTCTTTTAGTGGTTCTATTTGTGGTTCTAGTTCATTTATGATGTCATTTACTCTTGAAAGATTATTATGAGTTTTATCTAGTTTTCTTATTGCTTCTTCTTTTCTTCTTTTGTATTTAAGTACGCCTGCGGCTTCTTCAAAGATTGTTCTTCTTTCTGAAGGTTTACTACTGATGATTGATTCTATTTTACCTTGAGAAATTATATTAAAACTTTCTTTAGCAATCCCGCTATCTAATAGTAAATTTGTAATATCTTTTAATCTTACTCTTTCGTTGTTTAGGAAGTATTCGTTTGTACCATCTTTATATACTCTTCTTTTTATGGCAACTTCATCGTATTCTAAAGGAAGATATTTATCTTGGTTATCGAAGACTAGTGTTACTGAAGCGACATTCATTGGATTACGGCTTTTTGAACCTGAAAAGATTACGTCGGCCATGTTCCCATCACCACGTAATGATTTTACTGATTGTTCTCCAAGTACCCATCTTACGGCATCAACAACGTTACTTTTTCCTGAACCATTTGGTCCAACTATTCCAGTTATTCCGTTTGTCAATTCGATGTTTGTTTTATCAGCAAATGATTTAAATCCTTGAGATTTTATTTCTTTTAAGTACATATTATCACCTTACACTCTATTAATTATAACAAAAAATGCGTTAAAAAACAATCGTTATGATTGTTTAACTAATTGGCTAAAAGTGCGGTTATGATTTCTAGGGTTGATTGTCCAAAATCTTGCCACCAATAACATATATCTTTAAATTTGTTATTTTTGGTATTTGTGTTATTTACTACTAATATACTTTGTTTTGCTTTGTTTATTATTTTAATGTCTTTTGTATATCGTTCGTATTTTTTCTTTAGGTTTTCTATTTCTTCTTTATCGCCATAAATATATAATTTACCTTTGTTTATATATACACTATCTCTAACAAATGTTTTTAGAAATTTTTTTACGGTTTCTAAGTTACAAATAACATTGTCTGTTCTTTTTTTTCTAAATGTTTTTCTAAGTTTTTTTATGTTTACTTTTCTTTGTTTTTTGCCTGCAACTAAATTAGAATTTTTTCTTTTTGTTGTTTCTTCTAATAAATTGCATATTAAAATTTCATCATTTTTATTTATTGCGTCTTTGATTTTTTCACTTGTAATTCCTATTCCTAAAAGTGAACCTTTCATTTGTTTTATCTCTTCGATTAAATATTTTTCCATTTTATTTACTCCTTTATTAGTTCGTTTATTACGTATGAAGCGGCAAATATACCTTCAGTGGCTGATACAAATGCGTTTGAACCTATTTTGTCTTTTTTTTTTTGTATTTTATCTGAAAAAACTACTGGGATTTTTTTGTTTATTCTCTCTTCTTTTATAAATTTTCTTATTTCTTTAGCAATTGGATCATAACTGGTTTTTCTAATGTCAGTTATTGTTAGTTTTGTTGGATCCATTTTATTACCTGTACCCATGACTGAAATAATTTTGATTTGTTTTTCTATGCATTTTTTGATTAATTGTTTTTTTGTTTTTATTGTATCAATTGCGTCTATGACGAAGTCTATTTTGTTTTCGAATAATGATTCTATGTTTTCTTCGCTTATGAATTTATTGATTTTTATTATTTTGCATTCTTGGTTTATATCTTTTTGTCTTTTTTTTGCTTCATCTACTTTATATTGTCCGATATTTTTGTTGGTTGAAAGTAGTTGCCGATTTAAATTTGTTTCGTCGATTACATCGTTATCTACTACGATTATTGTTCCGATACCACTTCTAAGTAGGGTTTCAAAGGCGTGTCCACCTACTCCGCCAAGGCCTAATAAAAGAACTGTTTTTTGTTTTAATGTTTTCGTTTTATCACCAATTAATATTTCTAATCTATCTAACATATTTTCACCAATTATTATTATACATTATTTCAAAGAAAAAAAGAAGTCTTGCTTCTTATTTTGAATCGTTTATATAATGTGATGGTATACCAAAATCATCATAAACTACTTCTCCATTTTGAGGGTTGATTTGACCACATACCACAACGTCGGTGGTGTTTTGATATACTTTTATTCCATGTTCATCTTTTCCGATGAATTCGTATCCCCCTAAGTCT
>CATOLW010000218.1 GCA_951800935.1 uncultured Clostridium sp. | reverse complement strand
AAAAAAAAAAAAAAAAAAAAAGGAAAGAATAAAAAAAGAAAAAAAAAGAAAGGAAGGATAAAAATGGCAGACTTAAACCAAATTGAATTACAACACTTAAGACATCTAATAGGGGCACATGAAACCGCCTATCAAAAATTAAATACTTATTCTTCACAAGCTGTTGACCCACAAATCAAGCAATTATTCTCAAAATCAGCACAGGATGCTTTAAATACCAAACAAAAATTAATGACATTTTTAAACAATTAATAAGGAGGAAAAGAAAATGGATGAAAAAGTAATGGTAAATGACATATTAGGAAGTGTAAAAGCAGACTTAACAGCTTATCAAACGGCTATATCAGAATCAGAAAATATGCAATTAAGACAAACATTTCAACAAATTAGAAACAATGATGAAAGCTTTCAATATGAATTATTTAAAATAGCACAAGCAAAAGGTTATTACATTCCTGCACAAAAGGCCACAACAACAGAAATTGGAACGGTAAAAACAGAATTGCAACAATAAAGTTAAAATAATTTTGGAGACTTTAAAGAAAAAATCATGATTGAATATTCATTCGACCATGATTTTTTCTTTAAGTTTTCAAAGTCATTCAAGCAATTAAAATAGCACTTTGCTCATTTCGTTATGTAAAATTATTCATAAAATGAAAAAGAAAGATAAAATGAAAAAAAGAGAGATAAATAATCAAAAACAGACAAAAACTACAGAAGCTGAACAAAGAGTATCTTTGCAAAAAATGAAATATTACAATATGATTACAATAGAAATTTTAAGCTAGGGAAAGTAACAAAGATACAAAGGAGATTGAGGAAAAACATGTTTAAGAAAATAGTAATACATACGAAAAGAAGTATAAAATTTGTTGTTCTTTTTATGATTTCTATCTTTTTAATAGTAGGTGCCATTGCTTTTCTATATAAACCTACTTATAGTGTTTATATGAATGAAGAACAAATAGGATATACAGAAAATAAAGCAGAACTACAACATAAAATCAATAATTATATTGAAAATGGAGAAGAAGAGAATGGAAATGTAGCCTTTGTTCAAGTTGAAAATCTCCCAAGCTATAAATTATGTTTGCTTAAAAAAAATATTGTTACCAATGATGAAGATATTTTTAATAAAGTAAAAGAACAAGGAATAACTTATTATCGTTATTATGCCATTGTAGACAATGAAGAAGAAAAAGCCTATGTTTCTAACTTTGAAGAAGCAGAACAAGTAGTAAATGGTTTAAAAGAGAAAAACAGTTCTAATATTGAAAAAATTTCAATTGTAGAAAAATATGAAGAAAGTCAACAAGAATTAATCAGTAGTGAAGAAGCAGTTGCCAAATTATATACAGCACCATTAAAAGCAATCAATACAGCTACAACAAAAACAACGGGAAGTGTGAATACTTCACTTACTACTTCAGGAGGAAAAGCAAATATAGGAATTAATTTAATTAGACCCATATCAGGAATTATCACTTCTAGATTTGGAGTAAGAAGTAGCATAAGAGTATCATCACATACAGGATTAGATATTGCCGCATCAACAGGAACGCCAATTGCAGCAGCAGCATCTGGAACCGTAACTTTTTCAGGACGAAAAGGATCTTTCGGTAATATGATAGTAATTACACATAGTAATGGCGTACAAACTTATTATGCACATTGCAGTAAATTATATGTATCAGCTGGAACCAAAGTATCACAAGGACAAACAATAGCAACAGTTGGTTCAACAGGAAATTCAACAGGACCACACTTACATTTAGAAGTAAGAGTTAATGGAGTGGCCTATAATCCGCAAAATTATGTATATTAAAAATCGATTCTAAAAGAATCGATTTTTTTAAAAACTAATTTATGTTGATTTTTAATTAGCAAAAAAGTTAAAACCAATAGTAATAGCATTCTTTTTTATAATTGGTTTTCCATGCTCTAATAGCTTGGATTCAAAGTGTTCTGAATAAGAAAGAGGTTTTCCAAATTCAGATAAAGTAGAATAAAACAAAGTAAGATTCTCATAATGAGGATTAATGTTTTTTAAAATTAAATAATAAGCATTTTTCCAATCATAAAGAGAAATATTTTTTGCCAACTTAAGAGCATCTATTTTATGTAAAGAATTAATAGCATTACAGAATTGGGCAAAATTATCAAAAGTATCAAATTGACAAACCGTTTGAGAAGACATACGATTAAAAGATTTTCTTTTAGCAACCAGTCTTTTCTTCTTTACATCTGAATCAGGAAGATATTTTGTAATGGTAAAAACAAAAACATCTTCTAATGAAGAAAAAGCTTCAATTAACAATTTGCAACCATCAGTATGAAAGTCCACCTCTTTTTCAGCCTTTTTTAAAATATTTGCAAAGATTTCTTGTGTTTCAAGAGCTTTTGTCATAAGACTATGTACGGTTAAATGATTTTTTCCCCATTCATCAGATGGGATAATAACACGAATTTTATTTTCAGTCAGTTTTTCAATTTTCATAAAGAAACTTCCTCCTTAACTCTTATTAATTATATTATACTACTTATATTATTATATTGAAAGGCACAATTTTTGGTAATTAAAATCTAAAAAAATATAAC
>CATOLW010000217.1 GCA_951800935.1 uncultured Clostridium sp. | reverse complement strand
TTTCACTTTATCTTTATCAAGATTATTATATAGCTTGTTTAAAAAACTCATTGCACCATTTTCTGGATATAAGAACTTGTTATTGTAAGAACTGTCAGTTTCTTTTCTCATATTTCCAATGATTTGATCTAAATTAGCATAAGGAAAAAATCTTCCCATTGCTTCTGTATCTAAGGAATTTAAATCGCAAGCATATAACTTTTCATTATATGGTTTTAAAAATTTTCCAACAATGGATTTTCCAAATTTTCCATATAGCATGTCTAAAAAGCTATCATAATTTTCTTTTTCTACTTTATAATATAAATCATATAAGCAATCAATAAATTCTTGTTTTTCCAATTGATGAATATTACTTTGAAAAGGATAATCAATTAGTTGTCCTTTATAATATATTTTCGTATTTTTGTCTTGCTTGATTAGTTTTTCATCTTTCATATTTTCCATAAAAAACTGTTTCATTTCTTCTGTTTTAAAGTGAAAAAAATGTCCTGCATAGTCCCATATAAATCCATCTTGATATATGGTTCTACAATAGCCACCTATTTCACTTTCTTTTTCAATTATCATATAATCATTTTTCTTGCTATTAGCAAACATTAAACCTGATATTCCTGCTCCAATAATTAAATATTTTGTTTCTAATTTATTCATACTTATCTCCCTTATTTTTTTGTCTATTATATCTTATTAATTACCTTTTTGTCAATTACTGAATTTTCTTGATTTTAGGATTCCTGGCAATAAAAGTATATAATACAAAAGTTTATTTTCAAAATCTCGTATTGGCTTCCCTTGGTATTGTTTCGTCAAATAACTAAATAATATATAATGTTTTATTACATATAATCTTTTTTTACAGGTAACCCCTCTCATATCTTTTTCTAATATCTCCTTAAAATATTCATAATAGCCATAAGGATTCTCTGTGAATTGTTTGTGAATGTTTTTCGAATATCCATCTTCTTGATATTCACATATCATAATTGGTTGATTGCTACAAATCATTTGATAGGTTTCGTCCATTTTATGAAACATTCTGGCTTCCGTAATAAAATTCTCTTCTTTTTCTAATTCGTACTTATACTTTTTTCGTATTTTGCTCAAAAAAACAATAGCTTTATCTCCTGTTTCTTTCTCTTTAAAATATAAATCAAACATGGTAGTTTGAGAATTTTTAAATAAATTTCCTATTCTTTCTCCTCTTGTATTGTTTTTTAGAAAGCATAGTCCATAAATATCTTTTCTATTTTTATTTTTTTCCCATTCTTTCTTTATTATTGTAAAAGCCTCTTTCGTAAAATAATCATCTGAATCACATTCTACTATTAATTCTCCTTTAGCTTTTGGAACTAAGTTATTAATTGCTGTCATTTTCCCTTGATTTTTTTGTCTTTCATACTTTATTTCTATTTTATTTTCTTGTATCCAATTTTCTACTACCTGTTTTGTTTCATCGGTTGAACCATCATCCATAATTAGCCATTCAATAGCTATGTCATAATTCCTATTTTCTAATAGGCTCTTATATAAATTTTCTAATAACTTCGCTCTATTATAAGTTGGTGTTAACACTGATATTTTCATTTTTTCTCCTATACTTTTAAAAATTAAAATAAATAAAAGGATTGTAGGTTTGTATTAATAGTTGTATCACTGATAGTATTAGTACCATACCTACTACTATGTTATTCATAATATAAGCTTTCTTTATTCTTTTACTTATTGCTGGTGTTGAAAGTATTATTGCTGGTATTAAAAACAACAATCCTACTTTTAAATCCCAAGATTCTAAGATGTATTGAACTATATGAGATGGACTATAGATAAACATATTTTTAAGAATCATTATTATTTGATTTATACTTTCTGTTCTAAAGATAATCCATCCAATTGTAACTAACAATAATGTATAACTATGTTTTAGCCATTTGGGTAATTTCTCTATATATTTCTTTAATACTATTTTTTCACTTATTAATAAAATAGCATAATAAATCCCCCACAGTATAAAGTTCCAATTTGCCCCATGCCATAATCCAGTTAATCCCCACACAATTAGTATGTTTCTAATCCATTTTAATTTTGAGACTCTATTTCCACCAAGCGGTATGTATACATAATCTTTAAACCAGGTAGAAAGTGAGATATGCCATCTTCTCCAAAAATCTGTTATAGATGTAGCTATATATGGATAATTAAAGTTTTCCATAAATTCAAATCCAAACATTTTTCCAAGTCCGATTGCCATATCACTATAACCAGAAAAATCGAAATAAATTTGTACAGCATAGCCAATTGCAGCTAACCATAATAGTACTGTTCCATTACTAGGTACTGTTTCATAAATAGTAGTTGCAATTAAAGCCATATTATTTGCTATTAATACTTTTTTTCCTAATCCATAAACAAATCTTTTTAAGCCTTCCATAAACTTATTAAAATTTTCTGTTCTATTATCTAATTGATTTTCGATATCTTCATATCTTACAATAGGTCCTGCAATTAATTGTGGAAATAATGATATATAAACACATAATTTTACAATATTTCGCTGTATTTTTACATTTCCTCTATATACATCAATTACATAGCTAACTGCTTGCAAAG
>CATOLW010000216.1 GCA_951800935.1 uncultured Clostridium sp. | reverse complement strand
CAAAGATTGATACCATTTTAAAGGAAATTATGCCTAAGAAATCAGAAGATGAGTAGAACTCATAAGGATTTAAGGAGGAAACAAAATGACATTAGATGAAATTTTAGAAGAAATAAAAAAAGCAGAAAAGATAGTAATTCTAACGCATGAATCACCAGATGGAGATGCGATTGGTAGTAGTTTAGCGATGAAGTTTATGATAGAAGCTTTAGAAAAAAAAGCAGATGTAGTGATTCCAGAGTATTCTAGAATGTTTCAATTCTTACCAGGAGTGGAAGAAATAAAAATTGATTCTGACATTGAAAAATATGATTTGGCAATTTCAGTAGATTGTGCAAACTTTAAAAGATTGGCAAAAAACGAATATTTTGAACAGGCTAAAAAAACAATTGTAATAGATCACCATGGAAGCAATAATATGTATGGGGATTTAAACTATGTCAATCCAGCATCCCCAGCTTGCTGTGAAATATTAATTAGCATGGCAGAATACTTTCAAATCAACCTTTCAAAAGAAATCGGAACTTGTATTATGACAGGAATAATAACTGATACAGGAGGATTTCGTTATATGGGAATTACACCAGATACTTTTGAATATACAGCAGACCTATTAAGATTAGGAGTAGACATTCCAGATATCTATAAAAGAACAATGGGAACCAAGACAAAAGCGAGTTTTGAATTAACCAAAAGAGTAATTGATAGAATGGAACTATTAGAAGATGGAAAAGTAGCATTTTCTTATATCAATACACAAGATGAATTAGAAGTAAAGGCAGAACCTCGGAGACCATGAAGGATTAGTAAATATTGGAAAAGATATTGAAGGAGTATTAGTGTCTATTTTTATCAGACAAAAAGAGGAAGAAGAGATATATAAGGTATCACTACGTTCAGAAGATGGAATAAATGTGTCTGATATATGTTTATTATTTGGTGGACGGAGGTCATGCAAGAGCAGCAGGGGCTTTAATTCAAGGAAGCGTAGAAGAAGTAAAAGAAAAATTAATGAAAGAAATAAAAAAATGGATGGAATAATTATTATAAACAAACCTAAAAATTGTACTTCACATGATATTGTCTATCAAGCAAAAAAAATAACAGGCAAAAAAGTAGGACATACTGGAACACTAGATCCAATGGCAACAGGGGTACTTCCATTATTAATAGGAAAAGGAACACTATGTTCAAAATACTTAATCAATCATGATAAAATATATGAAGTTAGCCTAACATTAGGAATCAAAACAGATTCTGCAGATCGTGAAGGAAGTGTTTTAGAACAAAGAGAAATTTCAGAAAAATTATTAGAAAAAGAAAAGGTAGAAAAAGTATTAAAAACTTTTTTAGGAAAGCAAAAACAAATACCACCTATGTATTCAGCTATCAAAGTAAAAGGGAAAAAATTGTATGAATATGCACGAAAAGGACAAAGTGTGGAAATACAACCAAGAGAAATTGAAATTTATGCAATCAAATTGTTAAAAATCAAAAAAGAACAAAAACAAATTGAATTTCAAGTACATTGTTCCAAAGGAACCTATATTAGGAGCTTGTGCGAAGATATTGCGAAAAGACTAGATACGATAGGGTTTATGTCAGATTTAAATCGAATTCAAGTAGGGAATTTTTCAATTAAACAAGCAATTACCATAGAACAATTACAAGAACAAAAGCAAAATGCTAACTATATTACAATTGAAGAATTATTTCAACAAAAGGATAAAATTGAAATAGTAGAAAAAAGATTAAAGCCGTTTTTAAATGGTGTAAAATTAACCATGAAAATGCCGGATGACATATATCGAATCTATTGTGAAAATCGATTTATTGGAATAGGAATTGTAGAAAATGAATTTTTAAAAAGAGATATTATAAATGCATATTAAACAATCACCTTCATATACTTAAATAAAAAGAAATGAAGGTGATTTTTTGTATTATATTCAAGAAGCTGACAAGCCTAAAAAACTATTTAAAATTTTCAATATCATACAAATGGAAGGAAATAAAATTATATTACCAATTGATGAAAAAGAAATAGAAAGCAAGAAAATACAAAAGTTGGCTAAAAAAACAAAAAAAATATTTGACAAGACTATTAGCAAAAAAGTGATACTTAGCAAAAAAATACAAGAACAAGAAGAATATTTAAACCAATTACATACCTTTCATCTAGATATCATAGAAGGAAAATGGCTATTTGAAGTACTTACCAGTCAAGTATTAAATTATATTATGGAAAAACAAGAAAAGAAAAAAGAAGAAACTAAAATTAGTATTTTAGTAAATGACTTATCAGAAAATATGTTAGCAAATTTAAGAATCATTGCCAAAGAATATAAAATGGTAAATATCATAACCAATCATAGAGAAAAATTTAAAAAACTAGAAAAACAAATTTTAGAAGAAGATGGCATTATGATAACAGTTGGTAACAATAAAAAGAAAGGAATTTCGAAATCAGAATTGATTTTAAATGTAGACTTTCCTTCTGAATTAATCAACCAATATACAATTTATGAAAATGCCACGATTATTAACCTAAGAGGCAATGTAAAAATAACGAAAAAAAGATTTAATGGCATCAATATAAATGACTATGAAATTAGC
>CATOLW010000215.1 GCA_951800935.1 uncultured Clostridium sp. | reverse complement strand
ATTAGCACATTTTCTGTATGGCTTATCAGATGTGATTCCATCTTCATGCATTGCATATAGAATTCTTCTATGTACTGGTTTTAGACCGTCTCTTACATCTGGAAGTGCTCTTGATACAATAACACTCATGGCATAGTCAATATAGGCTGTTCTCATTTCTTTTTCGATGTCTCGTTCTATTATTTTTCCGTCCATTCTTTCTTGTCTTTCTTCCATTGATTTTTTCCCTCTTTTCCTTTATTTTTCTATATTTGTATTATACTAAAACTTTTTTTTTTTTGCAAGCAAATTGGGACGAAATTGTGGAAAAAGTTTAGGGAAATTGTAGTTTTATGACTTTAAACAATTTATCATTAGATTAACTCCATCAATAAAGCCTTGTTCATAAAAAGTTTTATTATATTGAGTTATTTTTATACTATAATTTTCTTCGATTCTTTCAAATGTTTTTTCTAAATCACTTGGTTTTGAGCTATCTTCTAATAATTTTTTTATATTGATATCTTTAATTTGGTCTTTTACTTGTTTATTTACTTGTTTTATTTTTTCGTTTAGCATTTCTCCTTGTGCTTGGTAGATTGTTTCTATTATATTTTTGTTTTTCATTTTTTCCTCCATTTTTATCCCCTCCTATTTTTATTATTTACTTTTTTAGGATAAATAGTCAAAATCTTTTAGAATAATTGTTATTTTCTTATTATTTTGTATTGTTTTTATTCTTTAAAAAGCATAAAAAAACGCCACCTTAGTGGCGTTACTTTAATTCTTCGCTCAATTTTTCAACGTTAGTCCCTTTTAAAACAGCTTTATTGCAAGCTTTAGTTTGGAATTTCACCTCAATCAGTCCTACAATAAATATAAAGCAAGGCGAAAACCAATGGCGGCATGAGAAACATCTGAATATCCGCAGCCACGATAAGAAGCTCCGATAGATATTATCATCAACATCATAACCGTCCCCACGAGTCACTCGAAAATTAGTGCTGTTAGCTTCCATTGTCCATTCCCAAACATTTCCTGCCATATCATAAATATTTTTTTGTTTATTAGCAATCACATTTGGCTCACTATTATAAATCAAGTCTAATCCTGTTATATGATCTGGATTAGGTTCTTTGTTCCCTTTATCCGTTGAGTCACAATTGTTTTTATACCATCCCTTTTCTGTGCTATTTCTTACATAGGAATCTTCATCACACTCTCCATTTATATATTTACTATCTATAAATTGCATAACAGCATCCCATTGTACTCCATATACTAAGGTGCTTGTTACACTAGTATACCCCTGCTTACTCGCAAATTCTTTTGCCTTTTCTACTGCTCCTCCTGTTTCATCATTCATATTTCCTGAAGCATTCCATCCAATATTATTATAAACGTCTACTCCTTTTTTTACTACTACATTATTACTTCCATCATTTCCTGCTTCAAATCTTCCGATGTAAAAACCATGATTATCTCTTACACTGTTATACATATTAGTGTAGTCTGTACTTTCCCCCTCATAACCATTTGTAGCAGGTTCTGCATAACCATCTAATGATTGTTGATTTTTATTATGATAGCCAGCTATTCTTTTGAAATTGTTGATGTCAGGTACTGGTATCCAAACAAACTGATTGCCTCCTTTTGAATTATTTAAATCATCGCCTTGAACATCTGAAATGACAAAACCATCCTCAATGGTTCCTCCTACATGATAAAATCCTTCTGGGATAATTGACTTTTCTTCATCTTTATCAAGATAATCATCTAATTTCCCAACAATTGGCTCACCTATTTTATTTTCAATATTACCATCGTCTTCATTTACTCGTTTTACTGTATCTATTTTTTCTATTTCTATTATTACTTGTTTCAAGGTTGGATTTCTATATTTTTGCTCTGCTATCAAAATAGCAGCTTCAATTTGTTCTTCTAAAGCCGTTCTCTCCGCTTGTGCCTTTGCTAAATTTGCTTCTTTAATAACTCCATTGTCACTTGTTAAAGTTCCAATTGTTATTCCTGCTAATATTAATAATATTACAATAGTTACAACTAATGCAATTAGTGTAATACCCTTATTTTGTTTTATTTTCTTCATCACTTTTTTCCTCCTTTGTTTTAAACTTTTCTTTCATTATTCTCATCTTTTTTGTAAATAATATTCCTTCTTCTAAAATACTCATAAATAAGAATGTTGACTTTTTAAATTCTTTCCTGTTTACAAAATGGCCTATAATATATAGTAAAATTATACTTTAATTATTTCTGCTTTGCAATACTTTTCAAATTTTTTGTGCTTTTAGTATATTTCTATTTATCCTTTAGTAATTGATATCTCTGATACTTTTTATTTTAATATACTACTCTCAAAGATCTCTTTATTACAACACTATTATTTCAATTTTTCTACTAATTCCAATTCTTCTCCGTGTCAAATTAAAGTTTTGTCCATTATTTTTTATTAAATTATGCAATATTTGTATTGTTTTTATTTCATTAATTGTTTCTTCAATAGGAGCAATCTTTTTTACTTGATTTTCAATTTTATTGAACTCTTTTTTCATTCCATCAAAATTCTTTTCTACAAAATAATTTTTCCAATTATTAATATATTTGTCGGCATATTCTATTGCTT
>CATOLW010000214.1 GCA_951800935.1 uncultured Clostridium sp. | reverse complement strand
TCTTTTGATACCTGGATTAATCCATTAAATATTAGAAGTATTGATGGAAATCATATTGTTTTTACTACAGTTTCAGAATTTCAAAGAGATTTTGTAGAAAATAAATATAAACCTTTACTTTTAAATACCTTAAAATTTATAACCAATCGAGATTGGGATTACAGCGTTGTTGATTTAGAAAAAGAAGCAAAGGAAGGAATCGAAGAACCAGAAGTTTCATCTTCTGAATCACCTAATATGGTAACAAAGACGAATCATTCTAGTTTAAATTCCAAATATACATTCGAAACTTTTGTTGTTGGTGATAACAACAAATTTGCACATGCTGCTGCATTAGCAGTTGGAAACGAACCTGGTGAATCTTACAATCCTTTGTTTTTATATGGGGGAGTAGGGTTAGGAAAAACTCACTTAATGCATGCAATTGGAAATCGAATTTTAGAAAATAATCCAACTTGTAATATTTTATATGTAACATCTGAGAAGTTTACCAATCAACTAATTAATGCTATCAAAGATAACAAAAACGAAGTTTTTCGAAAAAAATATAGAACCATTGATGTTTTACTCATTGATGATATTCAATTTATTGCTGGGAAAGAAAGGATTCAAGAAGAATTTTTTCACACATTCAATACCTTGTATGAAGATAGAAAACAAATTATTATTTCCAGTGATAAACCGCCAAGAGATATTCCCTTTTTAGAAGACCGATTAAAATCCAGATTTGAATGGGGGCTTTTAGCTGATATCTCTTGTCCAGACTATGAAACTCGTTTCGCTATTTTAAGAAAAAAAGCACAAGAAGAAAGTGTTATTATTGACGATTACATTCTTTCTAATATAGCAAACAAAATCGATTCTAATATTAGGGAATTAGAAGGTGTTTTCAATAAAGTTGTAGCAAGAGCATCTTTGACTCATAGTCCAATTACTATTGAATTAGCAGAAAAAATTATCAATGAATTTAAATATGAAAGTGAAAAAGTGATTTCTTGTGACTTTATTAAAGAAACAGTAGCTAAGTACTTTAGCATAAATAAAGATGATTTATCTGGAAATAAGCGTTCTAATGATATTGCTTTTCCAAGACAAATTGCTATGTATTTATGCCGAGAAATTGCTAATATGTCTTATCCTCAAATTGGATCTGATTTTGGAGGCAGAGATCATTCAACTGTAATGCATGGTTGCAAAAAAATAGAAAAAGAAATCAAAGAAAAAAATAATACAAAACTAATTGTGGATAGTGTGAAAAACATTATCATAGATGGTAAACAAGCGTAGGGAAAATAGCTTTCACACTTTTTTGAAATTTGTGTTTGAAAAAATCTTGTTTGTAAGAACAACACTCAATCTATTCTTACGGAACAAACTTATTTACTATCCACACCCATCTGTTAATAAGCTGTTAATAAACTGTGTATATCTCATTTTTGCACAAATCTTTTTATAGATTGGGGATAATTCCCTTAGTTTTCCACTGAGTTATAAACAACATTTTTACTAGGGATTCTAAATTTCAACATGGTTTTCCACAGTTTCCACAGTACCTAATACTATTACTACTAATAATATTTATTATATATAAAGGAGGAAGCAAAATGAAAATAGTTTGTGATAAGGATACCATCCTTAAAGCTATCAATTCCGTAGTAAAAGGTGTAGCTTCAAAAACTACTATGCCTATACTAGAAGGAATACTCATTCAAACCAATGATAATGAAATAAAATTAACAACCTATGATTTAGAAATAGGAATTGAATATATCATGGAATGTGAAGTAAAAGAACAGGGAAGTACTGTGGTAAATGCTATCATGTTTAGTGAAATTATTAGAAAGTTACCAGATACTGAAATTTATATTTCAGTGAATGACAAGAATTTATTAGAAATTGAGTGTGAAGGTTCTTTATATAAGTTAGCTACAATGAATCCAGAAGAATTTCCAGAACTTCCTAAAATAGAAGTAGAAAATTCAATAGAGGTAGAGCAAAGTGTTTTAAAAAATATGATAAGAAAAACAATTTTTGCTGTTAGTTCTGAAGAAAGTAGACCTATTTTTACTGGATGTTTATTTGAAATTGAAAATAATAAACTAACTTTAGTTTCTGTGGATGGCTTTCGACTAGCTTTGAGATCTATTTATTTAAATAAACAAAGTAATGATTTTAAAGCTGTTATACCAGGAAAAACGTTAAATGAAGTTAATAAAATTATTTCAGATTCTTTTGATAGTATAAAAATTGGAGTAGCAAGAAATCAAGCTTTATTTGAAATGGACAATTGTAAAGTTGTTACAAGAATTTTAGATGGAGAATTCTTAAATTATAAAAATGTAATACCAACAAATTGGGAAACAAGAATAAAAGTAAATAAATCCAATATTCAAAATAGTTTTGAAAGAATCAGCTTAATATCAGCATCAACAGTAGAAAAAGAGAAAAAATATCCAGTAAAAGTGCAAGTAGATATTGGAAAAGTAATTATTTCTTGTACCAACCAAACAGGGGATGCTAAGGAAGAGTTATATGTAGCAACAGAAGGAAAGAACTTAGAAGCAGGATTTAATCCAAAATATTTTTTAGATAGTTTAAAAGAAATAAAAGATGAAAAAGTATATGTAGA
>CATOLW010000213.1 GCA_951800935.1 uncultured Clostridium sp. | reverse complement strand
GTTGACGAAGCCGACCTTATGGCACTGATTGAGGACGGGGAGAAAGAGGAAACAACGGTAATGCCGCAGACCTGCACTTGCAAGGAGAAATGCGAAGCCGGAGCGGTCAACGAGGGCTGCCCCGTGTGTCTTAACAACCGTAATTCCTGCATTGGGACAGAGAAAGAAACCGAACCGGAAACCGAAGCCGAGCCGGAGAAGCCTAAGAATGACAAAGGCACAAAAAGCCTGCTCCTGCTCTTTCTGCTGACGCTCCTTGCAGGCGGCGGGGCGTTCTATTATTTCAAGTACATCAAGCCAAAGGACACCGCAAAGGGCAGCCCGGACTTTTCCGATTTTGACTTTGACGAGGACGAAGAAAGCGACTATGAGGACGACACCGATTATGACAGCTACGGGGACGATACGGACGGCGCAGACGATACCGAAGCGGACGAAGAAACGGACTACGGGGACGACACCGAAGCCGAAGAAACAGGGCTTGAAGATGATACGGAGGGCGGCGTATGACGTGGTTCACTGACAGCCCTTATGAAAGAATGATGACACAGAAACCGGGACACGGGCGGCATGGGGACGACACGCCGCCCGTCCCCCATTCCCCGGCTTGTACTGGCTGCCCTTATAACAAGGGGCTAGCCCCTTGTGTCGGGTACTGTATCAAAAAAATCAAAGATTCATCTAAGAATTTGTAGAATAGTGTCTTTTAAACTGCTATAATAAAAAGAAAAATTAAGAGGTACATATTTATGGACGCTATCGCAAATTGGATTGCAAAAAATCCATATCTTACAGCAGCCGGATTGTTTGCTACTTTTTTAGGACTGATTATTGCTATTGTTACACCAATTATGCAAAGAAAGCGAAAGCGCTTATATTACACATTATCTACTACTCCATTAGTAAAAGGAACTGTTTCCAATATCAAAAATTTAGAAGTACTGTTTTCTGGAAAACATATAGAAAGTTTATCAGTAACAAATGTAAAACTTTGGAATGGCGGAAATGTTATTATTACGAATGACGATTTTTATAAAAACCATGAATTAAAACTAATCAATGGCAATACAAAAAGTTGCACTATTTTAGGCGTAGACATAATAAAACAATCAGCAGATACAATACAATGTGGAATTGATGAAACATTTACTTTTTCTTTTCAAGCACTAGAGAAAAAAGATTATATTACCTTTCACATTTATCATACAGGAAATGAAAATACTAGATTTACTCTTGCGGGTAAAATTAAAGAAGGTAAAATAATAAATAAGACAATAGATGTAGATAAACAATTATCTATAATAACAGATATGACCATTGGAACTTCTTCTAGTGTCATAGCAATAGAGAGCGTTTTGTCTATATTACTATAGTATATATCGCAATTACTAAAACCTAAAAAAGATGAAGAATAAATTTTATGACAAGTGAGGTGTATTTTATGGAAAGTTTTCATATCACAGATGATTTTTTTGAAAGTTTAGAAAATGAAATACCATCTACAAACCAACAATTATTTAATACTATGAAAGGAAAAGACGATTTCTTATATTCGGTAGAATTTATTAAGATTGCTTTTTCAGAAAATCTACTTGATGATATAGAATTTTTAAAAAACTTTACACCTTTAACACTATTCAGTCCAGAAAATATAATTAAATATGATACAAGAAGTTTTATGTGTCTAGGTGTATTGTTGATTAGTGCAGTTTTGTTTTGGGTTATAGCTATGGAAAAATTTAAGAAACGTGATTTATCATTGTAAATTAAAGGGGAATGATTAGCGTGATGGGAATAAAAAAACGAGATATAAAAAAAGCCTTGAAAGCAGGTGCAAAGGCTGGCGGTCTTTCATTGGCTGATGTGCGAGCTGATATTGAAGCGACGATTGATGAAGCTATGAATAGTACAGACCCAAAGGTGCAGGCAAATTTCAAAAGGTATTTTGGAAATAAACGCCCCACACCCGAAGAATATATTTATAAGATTACGAAGAAAACAAAAGTTTAATTTCTTTAATATTCATTTGTTTTGCAATTTAAAAAAGTTTTTGCCAATTTAAAAAAGTTCTTGAAATTCATTTTAATTGCCCTTACGATTACCTTATCAAGCTTGATATTCATTTTAAGAAGGAGGTAATAATTTGAAAATTGAAGAATTTGAAGATATTAAGATAGCATATATGCGTAGAGTTGGTAAGTATGGTTTGGAGAATAAACACTTAATGGAAACCTTTAAAGCGTATTTAAAAGCGAAAGGTTTACTAAAAAAAGAAACCATTATACTTGGTATAGCTTTGGATAATCCTATGTACATTTCAGAAGAAAGACAACGATATGATGTAGGTATTATTATTTCTAATAAAGAGAGTAAATATGATTTACCTGTCCGTAATATTGCTAATGGTTGCTACGCTATATTTGAGGTTGAACATACTGAGGAAAGTGTATCAGATTTTTGGAAGAATATTCAGACATTAACTGCTGATTTATCAATAGATGTTTCAAAGCCTATTATTGAACGATATGCTTTCTCAAAAATTTCATAACATTTATGTGAATTTTGTATTCCTTTAAAATAAAAGGTGGTGTTTCAATGGAAATGCAGTCATGGGTATTATGCCCCATTTGCAA
>CATOLW010000212.1 GCA_951800935.1 uncultured Clostridium sp. | reverse complement strand
AAAGGAAGCCGAAAAGGACGCTGCACTTGAAAAGTACGACACAATGATTACTGACTTGGAAACACAGAAATCAAGTCAAGATGAGTTCTTTAAATCAGTTCTGGAGAAGCTTGATAATATTAATAATCCAAAGCCTACAGAGAGTATTGAACGTATCATTGATAAAGCGTATGCCGACGATCCGAAAGAGGCTGAAAAGGTTAAGCAGAAATTAAAAGACAGCTATGTTGAAAATACGGACAAAAAGAACAGTAATAAATCCGATGATGATACTGTTAAAAAAGCTTCTTTGTCAAAGACTGAAATTAAATCTCCAAATGAAAATAAAGACAATGTTCAAACTGCGCAGATAAGCAATTATGACACCTTTATGAAATTGGTGTACAGTATGTCCGGCAAAGAGCCTGACGGTTACGAACGTTGGAAGCGCGGAGAATATGACGAGGGCTTTAAAAGAATGGGAAATATATTCTCTGATGACGCTTTTATGAATAGAGCCCAAAAACCATATGAGGACGCTATAAATAGTTTTAATGAGACATTAGCCAAAGCAAGTGTTGCAACCGTTGAGAAACAACAGCCTGTTAATGTTACTATTGGTGACATTAACGTTAATAATCCTGTTGGTGACAGTAATGACTTGGCTAAAGAGTTGCGGTTAAATTTGCAGAACGCTTTTGAAAAACAGATGTATTCTAATTTGAAATAATTTGATTATACGCCCTGCTCTTTTCGGGTGGGGCGCGTAATAGATTTTACCTCTTACCCGTTGTATGTGTTTTGCCTTGTGGTAGTCAAGGTGAGGTATTACTACTAAAATTATATTAAACAGAAAGAGTGCTTTCACACATAATGTTAGAAGTATTAAAGTTCATATTCAGTAACTTTTGAATATGGTGTGGCACGATCGTACTTATCATTTATTTTGGAGAAGCGGTTAGTTCTATAATAAATAGTATTTTCAGAGGTATAATTTCTTTAAAAAATACAAAAAACACTTGACATTTGAGCTTGTGTTAAGCCATAAGCCAAGTGTATTGCGAGTTTGAATAAGATATGCTCGGAAGCATTGTTTTAAAACTGCTATATAGACCTTTTTCATTATAGTAAGTTACCGCCTTTCGACAATATTTGATGTAATTTACTATAATTTTACAACCAATGTTTGTTGTTGAATATGATGTGTACTTCATAAAATTTGCGGTATAAATATATTTGTAAACTTCAAACAAACGAAACTGATTATTTTTGTTCAATCTGCGAATTGATTTATCTGCATAAATAAAGTACACTTATATTAGTTAAAGAAATTAATTCTTTAATAGGGGTTACGAATCCGTCTAAAATCGTTGTAATAGGGGTTACGAATCCGTCTAAAATCGTTGTAATAGGGGAAAAGACCGTATTATTTGCGGTCTTTTCTTTTAGTTAGGAAGTGTCAAAATTGGACTGGAAAATAATTAACGAAAAATATACTGATTTTTTGCGTGATGAATACGAATCAAGAATACCAAATACTGATTACGGAGCTGATAAGTATAAACCTTTTTTTGGAGAACTGTTTAGGGTTGGGAACTTGGTGTATGTAACACAAGTTACATCAGCAAAACCTCGCCACTACAAAATAAAAAATTCTATTGATTTTCATAAAATTTATATCAATAATAGATTAGTATCTTGTGTTAATTTAAACTATATGTTTCCTGTTCCCATTGGAGAGTTGACCAATTTAAATTATAGTAAAATTGATACTATTATTAATTTTGCTACACCAGTTGATAAAAGTAAATATATTAATTTGTTAAAATTAGAACTAATTGAGATTAATAAACTTTCTTTAGAGCAAACTGCCATCAATTTATATCACCGCAAATATAATAAACCTGACGATTTTATTTCTCAAAGATGTTTTGATTTTAAAGTATTGGAATGCGCTGCACAAGAATGGAGGAACGGCAATCAAGGTAATAAATCTAAGATTTTAGTTGGTAGTACTAATTAATAAAATTAACCCTCATTTAAAATATGAGGGTTAATTATTTGTCAAACTTTCAATATATTAAATTATTTCTGAAATATCTCGTATTTCAATATAATTAACCTCATATAAATCAAATGGTAAATTACTTGAGTTTAATTCAATAAACAGACCTTCATCTGTAATGTTAAAATCTATACCGTTTTGTATAGTACCTTCATCTTGATATATTCCTACCGCTCTTAAATTCTCACTCGTTTCATCTTCCCAGTCAATTTCTACAGCTATCGCCATACTATCAGTGTCTGTTTTCATATAAATCGACCAACCGATTGTTTTAAAGTCTCCAGATTTTCTTCCAATATAATATTTGGTAATATAGTCATTTGAAATATGTCCTGTACAACTGTTTGAACCATGAACTATAAGTTCAACATCATCATTATGTAATGTACTGCTTGTGTTGTTGTTACTGATACTTGTGGAGCTGTTTGAATTTTGTTGGGTTGTTCCTGTTGTTGTAGTGTTATTTGTATCATTATTTAAAATATTATCATATACACCTTGATCGATACAAACATCGCAAGAATTTATAATTGTTTGCATTCCGTTATTTTCGTTTATTCCTGTTAATGATTCACCGACATAAACATTAATATTGTTGATATTATCAACGATTTCTTGGTTAATATTT
>CATOLW010000211.1 GCA_951800935.1 uncultured Clostridium sp. | reverse complement strand
TCATTTTCAATTGTAACTTCTGTTGTTTTTTCCCATTCTACTTTTATATCTGTATTTTCTGCCAAATTGTACCATTTATTGGTATTTTTTTCTATCAATGAATAATCGGCAACTCTGATATTTTCTAAATAAATCATTCCGGTTTACATCTGTATGATATGTTCCTATAACTTTTTCTTGTTCATGACTGTATAAATCAAATTCTACATTTCCTAAAACAACTTTATGATTGTCTTTATCTACTTTATAAACTTGTATATTACCTCTTTTTCTTTCATTTTCAATATTGGTAGTTTTTGTATCTCCATATTTTAAAACAATTTCATTTTCATTACTATTTAAAATATAATTCTCATCTGTTTCAATTTCTTTTGCTATTATTTTTCCTGGCCTTAATTTCTCTATTGTAATTTCACCATTTTTGTCAGTTGTGTAATTTCCAATTTCTTCTCCATCTTCATATTTAAAGTTGAAAACAACACCTGAAATTCTATATTTTGTATCTTTTAGCTCTGCATCTTCTTTTATTACTTTTATAGTACATTTATGTGTATCAATAGAAAAATTACCAATTCCTTGCTCATCTCCTAAAGGGTCAAATGTTATAGCGTAATTTTGTAAAGAACTATTTGGAGATTTTCCATAAAATACTGGATAAGTTTCACATTGACTTCTTACTAAAACTGTTATATCCATATTGTTAATTACTTGATCGGTTGGAATCATAACTCTAAAATGTTCATTTCCATTAAATGTACTTTGTTCTTGACCAGACATATTAACTATTTTTGAACCAGCTGGTAATCCGTTTGTAGCTGTTATTGTATAATTTGCCATATTTACAAAACTAGATACATTAAATTCTTGATAACAATAATCGCCATTTCTTACTAAATCTCCAATTTTATTCACTGTTACATTAGCATTATTTGGTGTTCTAGTTCCATTTCTACCTTCATTAACAAGGCTAACAATAGCATTTTTTATTTGTGAACCTCTTGCGTCGCCACCGTTATATCTAGCCTCTGGGTTATAACCATATAAAATAGAATATACAGCTTGTTTTGTAGCCACGAAAGCATCTTGATCAGTACTACAACCTAATTGACTTGCTGACCTATAAGGAAATCCAGCAGTGATTACTCTCCATACTTGAACATTATCTAGGGTTGATTCAATGTCTACTGTGTATTCTCCATGTTCAGCACCATTTCTGTCAGCATTTAGGCAATATGCTGGATATGTTTTCCCGTTGTAGTTATAACCAATATAAGTTGTTATAATATAACTCCACGCATTTTGCTTAGTGTCCCAAAATTGTAAATGATATCCACAATCCCCAAGATTAATCAACGGTGCTGAATTAATTTGAGTAGCAGATACTATGCCACTTAAAGCATTCAATAAATATATTATCAATAAAATAATATAGATTAATTTTTGTTTATTTTTTTGTTTTATCATTTTTTACCTCCTAAAAAAGAACACCTTTCCAGTGTTCTTAATTTCTAATTTTATTTTAATTTTTTACTATAAAATGAAACATTTAGTTTCCACAAACTTGCCATTTACATAGTAATCATGTGCATAAATTTTTATTGTTCCAAAACTTTTCTTTATTTGATTTTTTACTCTTTCTTTAGTGTATGTAAATCCTGTTGTTTTGTTTACAATACTATTATCCGTATCATCAATATTATATCCATATTTTTGCATAGTTTCTGATGGATTAGAAATAATATCATTTTTTATTGTAGCTATCATATTATAGTTAGTTTTAAAACTTTCAACTTTAGTAGAGTTTGTAGCTTCTGTTTTTGTTTCAACAATTGGATTTGACATTGCACCAGTTGCATTGTTTTGTCTTTTCTCATTATTTTTAGAACTACCTTGTGTTTGTGGATTTTCTTGATGTGTTTTTTGTGTGGTTCCAACACTAGATTTTGTTGTAGTTCCAGCAACTTCAGTATTTTCAATTATTTCTTCTTTATCATCTTCTTTAAATGTAGCCGTAGGTATTTCTTTTGGAATAGAACTTTCATTTAATTGTAATTCTTTCAGATTCGAATAAAAATTAGTAATTGAAAGAGTTTTATTTTCTGGCAAATCAACAAATCCAATTAATGGAATAGTCATTGTGAATAAAATAATCACAATAAAAATTATAATTTTTTTCTTTTTCATAAGACATCACCTCTATATAAAAGTGTAACACCTTTTATATAAAAAGAGAACGTTCAAAAAAAAATTTTTTTTACTTCTGTAACTTAGTATTTTCAGTCAATTAGAAGCTTTCTTCGTTTGAATTTAATATTTCTTTTGCTTGAACACATAATCTTTTAGATGGAACATTTTTTACGCAAGTAATTAGAGTAATTATATTTTCTTGTGTATTTTCTAAAACTGATACATCAGTATCTTCAATCTCTTTGACATCAAATACTTTGTATTTTTTATAACCTAGGGCACAAGCATATTCAATAATATCTCCATTTGATACTGTATATAATTTTTTCCACATATTTGAATAATTATGTGCTGCAAGACAAACATTACCATCAATTATTCTGCTACTCTCAAAATGTCCTACTCCTTTTGCAAGTGTTTCTAGTGAAGTTCCTTCAAATACTAGCCCTTCAAAGCCTATTTTTTCTATTTTTACTACACCTATCACACTTTC
>CATOLW010000210.1 GCA_951800935.1 uncultured Clostridium sp. | reverse complement strand
AAGAACCTAGAAAACAACTAGAAAAAGAAAAAAAAGAGCAAAATAACAAACTTAAAAAAAAAAAAAAAGCCTATATCAATGGAGTATTTGAACTAAAGGAATATAACGAAGAAAAGAAAATAGTTGAAAATGCTATAAGTGAATTACAAGCCAAACTAGAAACGACGGATTGCACAGAAGAACTAAAATTTACGCCAAAAGATATTTTACTAAAAAGAGATATTGATTTTATCAATAAAGTAAAACTAGAAAAAGAATATCAAGCAAGAACTAAAATGTGGAAAGACTACACTAGACAAGAACAAGCGGAACTTATAATGAAATATGTTGATGATATAGAACTTGCTTTAGTTGGTAGTGAAGTTGTTGTAACACAAATCAATTTTAGAGACTCGATTTGTAAACCTTGTCAGGAATTATATGATAATGGTTATATTGACACTACAAAACCTATGATATTGGGTAATGTGCTTGGTAGTGTTAGATTTAGTAATTATTTGCCAAAGGAAGAAGTTGGAGAAATAATTATGAGATTAAGACAATATTATGATGTTCATTATACAGAGGCAACCTACTACGTTGATAAGCAAATGTTTTATTTTAACTTTGCTGAGGATAACTCTGCTATTGTTAGGGTATTTCCTTTAGAAGATTATTACAAACTAGATCCAGATAACAAAATGGAAACTTATAGATTTGGAATACTCTACATCAATGAGGAAGATAAATTTCAAATGCAAGAAATTGATACAGCATTTGATGATATACCAGATGAAACAAACGATAGTGTAATTTACACAAAAGAGCCTACTCCTATTTCAGTAGGTGTAAAGCCAGTAAAATTCTGCGAAGAAATGCAAGAAGAAACAAATTAACGTGGCACGTTTTGTTTTTGTGATAACAAAAATGAAAGTGGCGATAGTTAATTTGAATAAATTTTATCTCTGTGGGAGAAAATTTATTGCCTCGCAGAGCCCCCGAGTTTTGTTAGTATGACGAAACTCATAGGGGAGAACGATTTAGTTAAGTACACTAAAATGTTCTCCCTTTAAAATAGCTTGATTAAGCTGTTATTCTTTCATTTAACATTTTTTCAATTACCATTTTCATATCTTCTAAACTAACTGGAAAAGAAATGATACCAACACCTCTATAATATATATCTATTTCTTGAACTTTTTTACCATTAATTTTTTTTGCTTGATGAACTAATATTTTTTCAATTAGCTCATTTAAGATTTCTGGTGTCAGCTCAGTTATTTCAGTATATTTCTTAACATTAGATATAAACTGTGTTAAATCAGTTGTTTTCTTTTCAGTATTGTTTATTTCCTTTGATAATTGTTCAATCTTTATTTTTAGTTCTTTTTGTTCCTTATCATAATTAAAAGATAAGTTTCTAAATCTTTCATCTGTTAGCTTTCCAGATATATTATCTTCGTAAATGTGCATAAATAAATTGTCAATTTCAATTATTCTTTTCTTTGATTGTTCAAGTTCTTTCTTGTTTTTAGAGATTTGTTTTAGCTCATCCTGTGTAGATTTTGCTAGTTGTTCTTTTATAAATAAATCTTCATAGTTTTTCATATAAGAAACTACTTTTTGTATATTTTCTAAAACAAGGCTTTGCAATACTTCATCTGTAATCCAGTGTGAAGTACATAAAGAAGTATTATTCTTATAACTTGAACATCTGTAATGGTCTTTGGCTTTTAAATCTATGACAGGAGATTGAAAATACATTTTTTTGCCACAATCATTACAGAATAGCAATCCTGAAAATATACTTTTCTTGCCTGACCTTGTAGGCTTTTTTCTGTTATTTCGTAATTGCTGTGCAATATTCCAAGTATATTCATCAATTATCGGTTCATGAGTATTTTTAAATATTTGCCAGTCTTCTTTTGGAATAGGAACTTTAGTCTTATCTTTGTAAGAACGAATGGTATATTTAAAATTAACAGTATCTCCAATATATTCTTGTCTATCTAAAATACTTGCTACTGTTGTAGCATTCCATTGATGATTAAATTCTTGTAGTTTAGAGGGGAACTTTCGTCCAATACTTATAAAATATTCTGCTGGTGTCATAATATTTCGTTCAGTAAGTATTCTTGAAATTTCAAAAGTTCCATGTCCTTGTATAAAAAGATTATATATTTCCTTTACAACTTCTGCTGATGGCTCATCAATAACCCATTTTGTTTTATCATTTTCATCTTTTTTATAACCATAAGGCACATTATTAGCAAGTGAAATTCCAGATTCGCCTTTGCTTTTGAGAACTGCTCTAACTTTTTGACTTGTATTTTTAGCATGCATTTCATTAAACCAGTCTTGAATAGGCAAGAAGTCATTTAGCCCTTTACTACTATCAATATTGTCCATTATAGCAATATATCTAATATTAAGCCTTACAAAATCTTCTTCAAGAAGTTGTCCAACAATAAGTCTATTTCTTCCAAGTCTTGAATGGTCTTTTACTATAATTGTTCCAATTTGTCCGTTGTTCAGCAAGTTCCATCATTTCCATAAAAGCAGGTCTTGTAAAAGTAGTTCCAGAATACCCATCATCAACAAAGAATTTAATGTTTTGAAATTTGTTATCTTCTGCATATTTACTTAAAATTATTTTTTGATTTTTTATACTATTGCTTTCTCCTGATAGTTCATCATCTCTT
>CATOLW010000209.1 GCA_951800935.1 uncultured Clostridium sp. | reverse complement strand
CAAAATGAAATATATTTAGAAAATGGAATAGAATATCTACAAATTCGATTAGAAAAAGAAAATGATATCTATGTATTTGAATTATTAGAAAATTATCCAAAAATGGATATAAAATATAGAATAAAAAACATACAAAAAGACTATATTGTACATATAGACAATTTCAAAGTAGAAAAAGGAAAATGTCAAATTGAATATGACTATGCAAAAGATACAGTAAAACAACCAGACCAAAAAGTAATGAAATTCAATGTAAAATTATTACTTATCATATTATTGATAATTATTGTAGTAGGCGGAATCGCTTATGTAAAAGGAAGGAAATAAAAAAATGAAAAAGATAGCGATTATTGGAAGTGGAAGCTGGGGAGTTGCGCTAGCAACTCATTTAGCAAAATGTGGAAACGAAGTTAAATTATGGTCTTTTAATGAAGAAGAAATGAACATGATAAATCAACAAAGGAAGTGTAAATTCTTACCAGGCTTGGAAATACATCAAAACATAACATGCTATAACAATTTTCAAGAAGTAATTGAAGATACGGAATTTATTTTACATGTAACACCATCTAAATTTACAAGAGACACTTTTAAACAATACAAGCAATATGTTGGAAATGAACCTGTAGTAATTTGTTCCAAAGGTTTTGAAAAAGATTCTTTAAAAACTTTAGATGAAGTTATTTTAGAAGAACTACCAACAGCAAGAGTTGGCGTATTGTCAGGACCAAGCCATGCGGAAGAAGTGTCCATTGCTATTCCAACTGTTTTAGTAGCAGCATCGAAACACGAAGACATTTTAACATTATTGCAAGATACATTTATGTGTAATGATATGAGAATTTATACTTCAAAAGACGTAAAAGGAGTAGAACTTCGGAGGAGCTCTAAAAAATATTATTGCATTTTGTGCAGGAGTAGCAGCAGGAATTAATTTAGGAGATAACACATTTGCAGCGCTAATTACAAGGGGATTAAACGAATTAACAAGACTAGGAGTAGAACTTCGGAGGTGAAAGAGAAACTTTTTATGGTTTGAGTGGTCTTCGGAGATTTGATTGTAACTTGTTTGAGTGAACATAGTAGAAACAGAAAAGCAGGAAAATTAATAGGACAAGGAAAAACCTTAGAAGAAACAAAAAAAGAAGTAGGAATGGTAATTGAAAGCATTGATAACATAGAAGTTGCCTATCAATTATGTCAAATACATAAAATCGATATGCCAATTGTGGAAACAGTTTATAAGGTAATCTATGAAAATTTAGAACCACAAGAAGCAGTTAAAAAATTAATGACAAGAAACAAAAAAAGTGAATAATAAAGACATAAAAATCAAATAATAAATTAGAATATTGCCAAAGAAGGAGTGATGAAAAATGGATTTTTTTGATAAATTAGGAAAAAAAGCTTCCCAAGCTGCTAAAGTAACAGCTGACAAAACAGGAAAAATAGCAAAAGAAACGAAGCTTAAATTTAAAATAGGAGAATTAAAAACGCAAATAAATGACATTTATGAAGAAATTGGAAAAAAGGTATATGAAAAACATATAAGAGAAGAAGAAATTTGCATCAAAAAAGATTTAGAAGAGCAATGTACAAAAATTGATGTCTTAAGTGATGAAATTGATGCGTTATTGAAAGAATGTTTAGAATTAAAAGATAAAAAACAATGTCCAAGTTGCTATAAAGAAATTGAAAGAGATGACAAATTTTGTCCAAATTGTGGAGAAAAACAAACACAAGAACCAGCAAGAGAAGTAGAAGTGTTAGAGGATTTAGAAAATAAAGAAGTAGAAGAAGATAACACCATAGAAAAACAAATTGTAATGGAAGAATTGGGGCAAAATATAGAAAGCAACGAAATCAAACAAGAAGATAGTGAAAAAAGCGATAAAGAAGAAAAGTCAAACTTAGAAAAAACAGTAGAAATAGAATCTAATGTAAAATTAGAAGAAGAGGATGAAGAAGGAAAAAAATAAATGAAAATCGTAGTACAAAGAGTAAAAAAAGCACAAGTAGATGTAGAAGGAAAAACAGTTGGAAAAATTCAAAAAGGATTTTTAGTATTATTAGGAGTAACACATAATGACACAACTGAGCAAGCAGATTACTTAGTAAAAAAGCTATGTAAATTACGTGTATTTACAGACGAAAACGATAAAATGAATTTAAGTTTAAAAGACGTAAAAGGGGAATTACTAATTGTATCGCAATTTACTCTATATGCAGACTGCTCACAAGGTAACAGACCATCTTTTACAGAAGCAGCAAAACCTACACAAGCAAATCAGTTATATGAATATTTTTGTTCTGAATGTGAAAAAAACGAGATACATGTTGAAAAAGGCATTTTTGGAGCAGACATGAAAGTAAGTCTTTTAAATGATGGACCAGTAACAATCATTATAGAAAAATAAGGGGGATTTGGGGACGTTCCTTAAAATCCCTCTTTTAGGGATTTTAAGGAACGTCCCCAAATCCCTAATAAGGAAAACGCTCATACAGATATTTGATGATATCATCTGCATTTTCTTCTGAAACATGGACAAAAACGTCTTTATCTAAACTAATCCACATGTTTAAATCATAATCTTCACAATTGTCAATAAAAATACCAATTATTTCCGCTAATTCAATAGGATTAGTGTATTTTTTTTCCCAGTTTAATTTTTTTTCTATATCATCGAAGTT
>CATOLW010000208.1 GCA_951800935.1 uncultured Clostridium sp. | reverse complement strand
ATCCATCTTAAAATTATTAGAAACAATAGAAGTAAGAGGTATTTCGCACATTACAGGAGGAGGATTTTACGAAAACATGCCAAGAATGTTAAGAAAAGGAATTGCTATCAAAATTCAAAAAGACGCTTATCCAATTTTGCCAATCTTTAAACTTATTCAAAAAGTAGGAAACATTCCAGAAAGAGACATGTACAATACCTTTAATATGGGAATTGGAATGGCAATTATTGTAAAAAAAGAAGATAGCAAGAAAGCAATAGAAATATTAGAGCAACAAGGGGAAAAAGCTTACCGCATAGGAGAAATCACAGAGGAAATGAGTCAAGAGGGACAAGTGTTTTTTGGCGTATAGGAAAAGAGAATGGTTACTGTTGTGTTTCACATGTTTTACAGTAACAAGTTAGGAGTATAAAAGGGAGGTTTTCATGGAAGTAAAAAGAATTTATGTGAAAAAGAAAGAAGGCTTTAATATAGAAGCCAAAGAATTACTAGCAGACATCAAAGAAAACTTAAAAATCAAAGAATTAGAAAATATAATGATATTAAATCGATACGATGTAGAAGGAATTGACGAAAAGACCTTTGAAGAAGCAAAAAATACAATCTTTGCAGAGCCACAAGTAGATGAAAGTTTTGTAGAAGAGTACCCATTCCAAAGCCAAGACTATGTATTTGGTGTTGAATTTTTACCAGGTCAATTTGACCAAAGGGCAAATGCAGTAGAAGAATGTTTGCAAATTTTGCTAGATGGAAATAGACCAACTGCCAAAACTGCTAAAATCTATATCTTACAAGGAAACTTACAAGAAAAAGATTGCGAAAAAATAAAAAAATACATGATAAATCAAGTAGATTCTAGAGAATGTTCTTTAGAAAAACCAAAAAATTTAGTTCAAAAAATGGAAGTACCAAAAGACGTAGCAACTGTCGAAGGATTTATCAATATGACAGAAGAAGACTCCCACAAATTTTATGAAAAATACGGATTTGCTATGGATTTTGCTGACTTACAATTTTGTCAAAACTATTTTAAAAAAGTAGAAAAAAGAGACCCTACTATGACAGAAATGAAAATGATAGACACTTACTGGTCAGACCATTGTAGACATACAACCTTCTTAACCAAATTAGAAGTCTTAGATATCAAATGGGATTTATTAAATAAAGTATACCAAGATTATTTAAAAGCAAGAGACGTTGTTTACGAAAACAGAAAAGCAAAAGATATTTGCTTAATGGATGTAGCAACCATTGCAGCCAAAGAACTGAAAAAAGCAGGCTATATGAAAGAACTAGATGAAAGCGAAGAAATTAATGCATGTAGCATCAAAGCTGATATTTTAGTAGATGGCAAACCAGAAGAATATCTAATTATGTTCAAAAACGAAACCCACAATCACCCAACCGAAATTGAGCCATTTGGTGGAGCAGCAACTTGTTTAGGAGGAGCCATTCGTGATCCACTATCTGGAAGAGTATATGTCTACCAAGCTATGCGTGTTACTGGTTGTGGCGACCCAAGAAAAACAGTCGAAGAAACTTTGCCAAATAAATTACCACAAAGAAAACTAACCAATGAAGCAGCAAGAGGATATAGTTCCTATGGAAATCAAATTGGACTAGCCACTGGTCAAGTAGCTGAAATCTATCATGACGGTTATGTAGCAAAACGTATGGAAATAGGAGCCTTAGTAGGAGCAGCACCAAAAGAAAATGTAGTACGTACCAGACCAATTCCAGGAGACATTGTTATTTTATTAGGAGGAAAAACAGGTAGAGATGGTTGTGGTGGAGCAACAGGCTCATCAAAAGCACATACGAGTGAATCCTTAACTACTTGTGGAGCAGAAGTACAAAAAGGAAATGCACCAGAAGAAAGAAAAGTACAAAGACTATTTAGAAATGGAGAAGTAACAAAAATAATTAAAAGATGTAATGACTTTGGAGCAGGTGGTGTATCAGTTGCCATTGGAGAATTAGCAGATGGATTAGTCATTAACTTAGATAAAGTACCTAAAAAATATGAAGGACTAGATGGAACAGAACTTGCCATTTCAGAATCACAAGAAAGAATGGCAGTAGTAGTTGCCAAAGAAAATGCCGATAAATTAATAGCTTTTGCAGAAAAAGAAAACTTAGAAGCAACGATTGTAGCAGAAGTAGTAGAAGAACCAAGAGTAAAAATGTATTGGAGAGGAAACCTAATTGTTGACATTGCAAGAGAATTCCTAGACACCAATGGAGATATAAAAAATGCAACCGTTCAAGTTACCAAACCAGACGAAGAAAAATCATATTTTAAAACCCAAAAAGTAGAAAATATCAAAGCAAAATGGGAACAAACTATAAGGGACTTAAATTGCTGTTCTCAAAAAGGACTAGTAGAACGTTTTGATAGTAGCATTGGAGCCAATACTGTAATCATGCCATTTGGTGGAAAATATCAATTAACACCAGCTACACGGAATGGTAGCAAGAATTCCAACCTTAAAAGGTTACACCAATAGTGGAACTATTATGACTTATGGCTATAATCCATATTTAGCAAGCTGGAGTCCATTCCATGGAGCGGTATATGCGATTGTTGAATCTGTTTCAAAATATGTCGCTTTAGGTGGTAATTACCAAAAAGCGTATTTGACCTTACAAGAGTACTTTGAAAAATTAAGAAATGATCCTACTAGATGGGGCAAACCAT
>CATOLW010000207.1 GCA_951800935.1 uncultured Clostridium sp. | reverse complement strand
TGTAATTTTATAATTAATGTTGTTCTTGCTATTTGATTATCTATTGAAAAAATATGCTCAAATATTTCTTTATCTAAAATTTGCTCTTTTGTTAATTCATCAATTTCCCCAAAAGGTGTAAATCCTTCATTCTCTAATTGTTCTGTAAGCTCTAACTCTTGATTCAACTCTTCTCACCACCTTTTTTTCGTGTTTCCAAAACCATATTTTGTCTTTGTTTGTTCCATTTATAAAAATTTCATCTATCAAATACTCAACATAGTCTTTATTGTGCATCGCCTCTACAAATAATTCATTTAGATCTTCTTTGATATCCTTTGGTGCTTTTTCTTCTTGCCATTTCCAAATCAAATGCAAATAATCACATAGTAATTGAAATGTTTTACTTTCCCATTTTTTAAACATTTCTTCTGTTTTTCTTTTTTCTTTATATTTGTTTATTTCAAAATAGTTATTGGGCTTTTCTGCATCTAATCCTAAACCTAAAGTATAATTTATGCTTTTTGCTGCTTCCAAAGCATTTATATTTAATAATTCTGATACAAGAGAAATTACATCTCCACCTTTGCCACAACCAAAACATTTCCATATTTGTTTTCGTGGCGATATAGAAAAACTAGCTGTTTTTTCTTTATGGAATGGGCATACGCATTTATATGCCCTATTCAATTTCATTCCATAATGTTCTGCTACTTTTACTATGTCTGCTCTTTCTTTAACTTCTCTTATTAAACTCATATACTTGCCTCCTAGAAAGGAAAATCATCATTATCTGATGATGTAGTTGCAAAGTTATCAAATGCTTCTCCTTTTTGTGGCAATGTCTTTTTATTTGGTATTTTTGCTTCTTCTGTTTTGTTATACACACAAGCTCTAAAAGGTTTTGTTGCTGTTCTTATAGTTCCAAAAGTATCTCTAAATTCCTCTTCTCTGAATATAATTCCTATTTTTTTATCTTTCAAATTCTCTGGATGTTCCCAATCAAATTTAAAGTTAGCATTTGATGCTTCAACACAAGTAATGAGTGTTTTTAAATATCTATTAGTCTTACCTTCAAAATCTAGTACAAATATTGTTAATACTCCTCCCCATTTTTTATCTTCTCGTGTATCTGCTTGATATCTTTTCTTATAAAAGTCTGTCTTTTCTCCTTCCACAATGTCAAAACTAACTTTTAAATAGGTCTTATCGTTGCTTGCTTTTAGTTCTTCTACTTTTAATATTTTGCATTTATATCCTCCTGGTACTAATGTTTCAAAATCTGATATTGGTTGTACATTTTCATAATCACTTGGTTTTTCCATAATTTATTTTCCTCCTTCAAACAAAGTTATTTGTTCATTTATTTTTTCAACATAAGTTTCGTTTGTTTCTTCATCAACTTTTACTTGATAATCAAATCCTAAGTTTCCTTTGTTGGTGTTTTTTATTTCTTTAATTTTTTCACTTATAGAATATTCAATTCTTGGCTCTACCCATTCTTTTACTTTATCGTCATCAACTTCTTCAAATTGTTTTATACTATCAAGATTTATTTTTAGTACGATTTCAGCTTCCTTGTTTTGTGTTGCTACTATTCCAGTAAGTTTATTTATAATGATTTCAAGTTGTTCTCTCATAGGTTTTAATAATTCACTATCTAAATTAAGCTTTTGCATCTTCTTTTTCTCCTTTCGATTTAGGTTTATTTAATTCGTAATATTCTCTAATGATTATATCAACTGCTTTTAAATCATTATCTATTTTTAAATCAAACATTCCCATAGGGCTTTTACAAGTGTTAGTTCCATCAGAATTTGTAATAAAATAATGTCCATCACTCTGTGCTATACAAAGCAATACTATTGAAAATAATCCTTCTACAGTAAGTTGATTATCAAGCATTTGACCTAATGTTTTAGCCTTTATTTTTCCTGTACTTGTTAATTCTGTATGATGTAAAAAATATACGATTGTATCTTTTGATGTGTTTTTTATTGCAAATTGTATAAGGTTTTTAAAATTAGTTGCTAAATCTATATTTTTTCCCCATCCTGCTTCCTTTGCTCTTGCAAAACTTTCAAAAGCCATTAAATATTGACTATCATCTATTACATAAGTTTTAAAATTTCCTTTTACCATGTTGTTTTTTATTTGTTCGTATGAAACATTGTCAGCAATATTCATTTTTCCTTTAAATGGCAATGGTTTACCTGCCACATTATAAATACATAATTCTTCTTTTCCAAAATTTCTTAAACTGCAACTTTTCCCTGCTCCTGATTCACCTAAAATTAATACTGGTGTTCCGCATATTTATTCTCCTCTCAATCTTTTCTTAAATTCTTCCTTTAACGCTTTTTTCTTACTATATAATTTTGTTTCTTCTTCATCTACTATTGCTTTTTCAAAAACTAATTGTTTATCTGTATATCTAGCAATAACATTTTCATATTTCGCTGATTCCATATTTACAATCTGCTCCTTTCAAATTGTTGATTCATTTCTCTTTCTTCTTTTTCATATTCCTCTTGTAATTTTTCTTGTATTTCTTCTAATTCATTTTGTGCCTCGAACTTGATTTCATTTAACATATCTATGTAATATTTGTCTGTTATTTCATCTACTATCATATCTATTGACCTTACTATATTATCTAATTCATCGTATCTTTCTTGATGATTCATTTTATACACCTACCCATCTTGATTTTTTAATTATTCATTAATTATCTTCACATCTTGTTTAAACTTCT
>CATOLW010000206.1 GCA_951800935.1 uncultured Clostridium sp. | reverse complement strand
AGTAAAACTTAAATACATTCAAGCAGAAGAAACAAAAGAATGTAGTATCGAACCAGTAAAAACAAGTAGCAATGAATACAAAATTGGACTATGGGTAAGAGATAGTGCAGCAGGTGTAGGAACTGTAACTTTTTATGAACCATCAACCAAAACATTTGGAGCTTTAGGACATGGTATTACAGATATTGATACAGAAGAATTGATTAGTATAGCATCTGGGGAATTTATTACAACAAGAGTTTTAAATATTACCAAAGGAGAGAGTGGAAGCCCACGGAAAAATACAAGGTACTGTCGAAAATCAAAAAAATATTGGAACGATTGAAAAAAATAGCAAGTTTGGAATTTATGGAAAAGTAAACAATCTATCTAGTTTAAACATTGATACTTCGAAAGAGATGGAAGTTGCTTTAAGAGATGAAATTCAATTAGGAAAAGCTACTATTTTATGTAGTTTAGAAAATCAAAAAGTAGAAGAATATGAAATTGAAATAGAAAAAATATACAAAGAAAATAATTATGATAATAAAAGTATGCAAATCAAAGTAACAGATGAAAGATTATTAGAAAAAACAGGAGGAATTATTCAAGGAATGTCAGGCTCTCCGATTCTTCAAAATGGAAAGTTTGTAGGAGCAGTAACACATGTGTTAGTCAATAATCCCAAAGAAGGATATGCAGTTTTTGGAGATATTATGCTAAAACAATCAAAAGAAACTTGATTTACTATTTAGTAAAAATTTATAAAATATGCAAAAAAACTATTGCATATTTTTTTACTTTATTATATAATTTTCCTAACCAGTATATATGGTAAATAAAAAAGGAGGTACATAAGAATGGAAACAGAGATACTAACCAAAATATTACTAAAAGTTGATGCAATTGGAACAGATTTGACAGGATTTAAACAAGAGATGAGAGATTTTAGAAATGAAGTAAACGAAAGATTTGATAAAAATGAAAGAGAATTTGCAGAATTTAAAACAGAAATGTATGACTTTAGAGATGAGGTAAACGAAAGATTCGACAAAAATGAAAAAGAATTTGCTGAATTTAAAGAAGAAATGTATGGATTTAAGAATGAAATGTGTGAATTCAAAGAAGAAATGTATGACTTTAGAGATGAAATGTATAAATTTACTGATGATGTGGAAGAAAAATTTGAAAAAAGTACACAAGAAATTGCTAATGAAATTCATGAGGTATCAAGAGTTATGAGTAGAAAAATACAAGAAGCAGTAAAGGATGTAAAAAAGGAAATTAGAATTGTAATAAGCCTAAATGAACAAGATAAAGATAAAATATATGCTTAAAATATACAAATCCCCCAAATAATTGGGGGATAAAATCTATTTTAGTAACATAGGACCAATTTCAGTTACAGTACCAGCACCAAGGGTCATTACAATATCATTTTCTTGCACATGATTTTTAACATAGGAAACACATTCTTTAAAATCAGGAAGATATTTTGCTTCTTTTCCAATAGAAAGCAATTTATCAACTAAATCTTTTGAAGTAATGCCATAAGTATTGCTTTCACGAGCTGCATAAATATCTAAAACAATAACATGGTCAAAATTTAATAAAGCTTTAGCAAAATCTTCTAACAAATTTTTAGTTCTACTATAAGTATGTGGTTGAAAAATAACCCATGATTGATGATATCTCTTATGAGAAAGAGATTTTGCAACTGCTACAATTTCTGTAGGATGATGACCATAATCATCATAAACACTTACTTTATTATCGATTTTACCTTTAAATTCAAATCTTCTATGAGCACCTGTAAATTTTAATAAAGCAGATTGGATGACATCTTTTTCAATATTATATTTGGTACATAAAGCAATACAAGATAAAGCATTTAAAATATTGTGAGTACCAGGAACCGATAGTTGTATTCTAGCAAAAAATTTATTTTTATAATAAACATCAAAATCAGGAAATCCATCATTATCAAAGGTAATATTAACGGCTTGAAAATCAGAATTTTTATTTTGAATGCCATATGTAATAGAAGTGGCGTTTGAATATTTTGCTAAATCAAGACAATTAGAATCATCTGCATTTAAAATTAAAATACCATCATCAGGTAAAAGTTTTACATATTTGATAAAAGCGTTTTTTACATTGTCAAAGGTTTTAAAGTAGTCTAAGTGATCATTATCAATATTTAAAATAATTTCAGCTTTTGGACTAAACTTTAAAAAGCTTTCTACATATTCACAAGCTTCAATAATAAAATGTTCACTATTTCCTACTAGATAATTTCCATTTAGTTGTTTTAAATAAGCACCAACTTGAATACTAGGTTCTTTTAGTGCTTCTAGAAAACAAAGGGAAACCATAGAAGTAGTGGTTGTTTTTCCATGAGTACCAGAAATACAAAGAGTATCTTGATAACAACGAGTTAATTCACCTAAAAAATCAGCTCTTTCAATTGTAGGAATATTAGAATTTTTGGCTACAATCATTTCTGGGTCATCTTGTTTTACAGCAGCAGAATAAACAATTATATCAGAGTGGCTAGCATCTTCTAAGTTATGACCAATGGTAACAGGGATTCCTTTTTGTCTTAAAATAGCTATATTTTCAGAATCAGCTAAATCAGAGCCAGTAACATGAAATCCCCAGTTTTTTAAAATGGCAGCAATACCACTCATACTAACACCGCCAATTCCAATCATATGAATATTTTTATATTTTCTTATATTATCAATATTTGGCATTTGTAAACACTCCTTTTTAACAAAATGAATTATATAATTA
>CATOLW010000205.1 GCA_951800935.1 uncultured Clostridium sp. | reverse complement strand
ATAAACGAAAAGAAGACCAGATTTGCAAGTTATGCAGGAAGACAAGAAGTTACAGGTTTAATCGTAAATAATAAAGAGATATCTATACCAAATAATTATATAAAAAAAATACGACAGGAATTATACTATGTAAAAAAATATGGATTAAAAGGACATAGAGAAAAAGTTGGATTTAAAAATAAATATTATAAGGATCATTTATTAGGAAAAATACTTTTTGTAAATCAAATTGATAGTCGAAAAGGAGAAAAATTACTAAAAGATTTCATTGCAATAAATTGGAATATATAAGGAAAAAGTTATGAAAAGGCAGACTAGTATCAAAAGGCAAACAAAATGCATAGATAATTGGGAAAAAAGTTGCAAAAATTATGTAAATGTGATATAATAAAAGAAGTAACAGGAAAACCTGATGTAAAAAGGAGGTACTATGCGGCTATTTAAAAACTTTTTAGGAACAGTAGGACTGATTATAGTTGTTTGTCTTATTCTTGCTTTATCTAAGGCTATTGCTCTAATCCCGGTGGAATTGATACTGGGGTTTGCATATAGCAATCGCTGGGGAATTTTGGCAGGAGTTCTTCTGTCATATGCCGGTATAGGCATATCGGAACTCTTTGGAAAAGGAAAGCGTTTTCGAAGATTCCGGAGATGGCTAGATGACGATGACGAAGACGTAGAAGACTTAACTGACTAAGAAGAAAACCCAGAACTTTTTCTGTAAAAGTTCTGGGTTTTCCTTGACTTATTATATGGAACATGATACAATAAAAGCCATTATAGAAATTGCGTAAAACGCGCAATTCCGTAATGGCTTTTAAAATTTTAAACCGTAATATTACAAAAATATTACAAACCAAAACATAGGAGGTGAAATTTAAGTGCCAACAATCAATCAATTAGTAAGAAAAGGAAGAAAAACAGGAGTAACAAAATCAACAGCACCAGCCCTTCAACATGGATGGAACTCTAAAAACAAAAAATTAACAAACAACAGAGCTCCACAAAAAAGAGGAGTATGTACCGTTGTAAAAACAGTTACCCCTAAAAAGCCAAACTCAGCTTTAAGAAAAGTTGCCAGAGTTAGACTTTCTAATGGTTATGAAGTTACATCTTATATCCCAGGTATAGGACACAACTTACAAGAACACAGTGTTGTATTAATCAGAGGTGGTAGGGTAAAAGACCTTCCAGGTGTTAGATACCATATCATCAGAGGAACACTAGATACAGCAGGTGTAAAAGATAGAATGCAAGCGCGTTCTAAATATGGAGCTAAAAAACCTAAGAAATAGGATTTTAGTAAAACCAAACAATAGTGCTTGTTATTGTATCTAAAATTTAAGGTACTTAAATTTAGAATAGATAAATAAGTGCTATGCGCAAGAAAGAGAAACTTTCTTGAGAGTACCTAGATGTTTTAAAATAAAACATCAAATCAAATTTAAGGAGGGAAGAATAGTGCCAAGAAAAGGATATATAGCAAAAAGAGAAGTATTACCAGACCCAATTTACAATAGCAAAGTTGTAACAAAATTAGTAAACAACATTATGCTAGATGGTAAAAAATCAGTTGCTCAAAAAATAGTCTATGATGCATTTGACATTATTAAAGAAAAAGAAGGAAAAAATCCTTTAGAAGTTTTTGAAGCAGCTTTAGAAAATGTTATGCCAGTTCTTGAAGTTAAAGCAAGAAGAGTTGGTGGGGCAACCTACCAAGTTCCATTAGAAATTAGACCAGAAAGAAGACAAACTTTAGGTCTAAGATGGATTGTATCTTATGCTAGAAACAGACATGAAAAAACAATGGCTGAAAAATTAGCTGGTGAATTAATAGATGCTGTCAATGGAAACGGTGGAGCATTTAAGAAAAAAGAAGATACCCATAGAATGGCTGAAGCAAATAAAGCTTTCGCTCATTATAAATGGTAAAATTTTGATTGAAAGGGGGAAATATAGAAAATGGCAGGAAGAGCATACCCATTAGAAAAAACTAGAAATATAGGAATTATGGCACATATCGATGCCGGAAAAACAACAACAACAGAAAGAATTCTATTTTATACAGGAAAAACACATAAAATAGGAGAAGTTCACGAAGGTGCAGCAACAATGGACTGGATGGAACAAGAACAAGAAAGAGGAATCACAATTACCTCTGCATGTACAACTTGTTTTTGGAATAATAATAGAATTAACATTATAGACACACCAGGACACGTTGACTTTACAGTAGAAGTTCAAAGATCTTTAAAAGTATTAGATGGTGCTGTAACAGTTTTAGCAGCTAAAGGTGGAGTTCAACCACAAACAGAAACAGTTTGGAGACAGGCTGATAAATATAGTGTACCAAGAATGGTTTATGTAAATAAAATGGACATCACTGGTGCAAATTTCATGCTTTGTGTTGATCAATTAAAAAATAGATTAAAAGCAAATGCTGTTCCAATCCAATTACCAATTGGAGCAGAAGATAACTTCCAAGGAATCGTTGATTTAATAAAAATGAAAGCTTTTATTCATAAAGACGATTTAGGAAAAGATGTTGAAGAAACAGATATACCAGCTGATATGGTAGAGTTAGCAAAAGAATATCGTGAAAAGATGATAGAATCAGTTGCTGAGCAAGATGAAGAATTAATGATGAAATACTTAGAAGGTGAAGAACTTTCTCAAGATGAAATCAAAAAAGGTTTAAGAACTGGAACAATAGCTAATAAAATAGTACCAGTTGTATGTGGTTCTTCATATAAAAATAAAGGTGTTCAAGAATTACTTGATGCCGTAGTTGCATATATGCCATCTCCAT
>CATOLW010000204.1 GCA_951800935.1 uncultured Clostridium sp. | reverse complement strand
TTGATTTGTGTCAAGAATTTGCAGATTGTAAGTTTGAGTCTATCAATAAAATGTTAAGGGATAATAATTTTTATAAGGAAACATATTTTAAAAAGTAATTTTATATAAAACAAGGGGAAAATAGGTGCAATTTATAAGAATTTATCCCCTTGTTTTTTTACTAGTTTGTTTAGTAAATTAGAAAGTATAATCTCAATAACAAAAAAATTAAATAGAATATTTTACAACTCAATCTTAGGTTGGTATTTCTCAAGCCACATATTCACTTGGCAAAGGTACGCCATAAGCTGTGGACCTGTCATTAACTGACCAAACCAAGGACGTAAAAAAGATTTTCCTTCTGTATTTAAAATATCTAAAATAAAATCACGATTTAATAACTCATTGATCGGAGCATTCTTATCTTCCATGATATCACGAAGCATAGTTTTAACTTTAGACAAATAAGTTGGATTATGTGTTTTTGGATAAGGAGATTTCTTTCGATCAACAATTTGGGCTGGTAAAAAATCTCTTGCTACATAACGAAGCAATCCTTTTTCTCTACCATTTAAAGCTTTTATTTCCCAAGGAATATTCCAAACATATTGGGCTAATCGATAATCGCAAAAAGGAACACGAAGTTCAAAACCATTATACATAGCCATTCTATCAGAACGATCCAATAGTGTTTGCATAAACCAATTTAAGGTTAGATGAGAAATCTTTCTTTTTTCAGCAGTTTCTTTCGAATCTGTATCTAAAATTTCTACCTCCTTTAAACTTTCACCATAACGAAAATCAACATATTCTTTCAAATTAACTTTTTTACTAATGCTAGGATTTAATAATTCTTGTCGTTCCGATAAAGCAATAGACCAAGGAAAAGTATTACTAGTCAAAGCATCTTCACGGAAAAACCAAGGATAACCACCAAAAATTTCATCTGCACATTCTCCAGTTAAAGACACAGTCATTTCTTGTTTTACATTTTTACAAAATAGAAGCAAAGAAGAATCGATATCAGCCATACCAGGCATATCTCTAGCTATCATAGCATCTTCTAAGTAAGAAGCAAGTTCTGGTGTATCAATTACAATTTTATGATGATTGGTATGCAAATTTTGATTCATCAAATCAATATAATAGTTATCTGAGTTTGGCTGAAAATCACTTTTAACAAAATTTTTATCATTATCAACATAATCGATAGAATAAGTATCCAAAGGTGGTAATCCTTGCTTTTGACAATAGTCAGCAGCAAACTTGGTAATAATACTAGAATCTAATCCACCAGAAAGAAAAGTACATAAAGGAACATCGGAAACAAGCTGACCGGGTAATAGCATCTTCTAATAAAAATTTTAAATGTTCACAAGTTCTAGCAAAGCTATCTGTATGTTCTTTAGAAGTTAATTTCCAATATCTTTCTAAGTGCAAGCCAGAAGAATTAAAAACGCCAAAATGAGCAGGTTTTATTTCAAAAATATCTTTAAAAATAGTTGTTCCAGGAGTATGAGCAGGCCCAATTCCAAACAATTCTGAAATTCCTTGTTCATTTAGTTCTTTCTTGATTCCAGGATATTCAAAAATGGCTTTTAGTTCTGAAGCAAAAATTAAAGTATTGTTTTGTATGGTATAGAATAGAGGTTTTACACCAAAATGATCACGTGCTAAAAATAATTCTTGCTTTTTTTCATTCCAAACTGCAAAAGCAAAAATTCCATTTAAATGATGAATAACCTCATTTCCAAAATGAATATAACTTTTTAATAAAACTTCTGTATCAGAATGACCTTGAAAATTAAACCCATTTTCTTCTAATGTTTTTCGAAGTTCTTTGGTATTATATATTTGTCCATTATAACAAAGTACAAAATCGCCAAAAGAAAATGTTTCTATCATTGGTTGCTTACCGACCTTTTGGGTCAATAACAATTAAACGCTTGTGCCCCATAGAAACATGTTTACTTATGTAATAGCCATCTTCATCAGGACCTCTTTTACGAAGTGTTTGATTCATTTTTTCTAAGACACTTTTATCTTGTATTACGTTTTCTTTTATGTTAGAAAAGCCTACAAATCCACACATAATTACCTCCTAATAATATAAAAATATAATCATTATTATTGTATGCAAAAAAGAAAATAAAATTTATTGATTTTCTAAAAAACTTATAGTAAACTAAGATGGGAGGAAAAAAGATGAACATAAAAAATGCAATCAAACATTTTAAATTAATTACACGCCATAAATGGGTTGTTTTTAAATTATGTTGTAAAATTGGAGAACCATGGAGAGGATTAATGCATGACTTATCTAAATATTCACCAACAGAATTTGGAGAAAGCATAAAATATTATGTAGGAACCTATTCTCCCATTACAGGAGCAAAAAACGATAAAGGCTATTCAGAAGCTTGGTTACATCACAAAGGAAGAAATAAACATCATTTTGAATACTGGATTGATTATTATGCACCAGAAGTTGCACCTGTCATTCCTTATCCATATGCAGCAGAAATGATTTGTGATAAATTAGCAGCAGGTATCATTTATCAAGGGAAAAACTGGACAAAAGAATTTGAATTATCTTATTGGGAGGAAAAGGAAAAAAATAAAATAGAAATGAATCCCAAAATGAGAGATTTTGTAACAGCTGTTATGACGGAGGTTGCCAAAGAAGGAATTGACAAGACATTAACCAAGAAAAATATCAAGCATTTGTACAAAAAATATTGTGAATCCTAACAAACAGCTATTGACAAAACAAGAAAATACTTGTATAATTTTATAGTATTAAAAATGAAAAAACTTAAAACAGATATATATCTATATCTAAAAACAAA
>CATOLW010000203.1 GCA_951800935.1 uncultured Clostridium sp. | reverse complement strand
CTTTTAAAGAATTTTTAAAATCAACTAATTTGTTTTTTAATTCTTCATTTCCAACAGCTAAAATAGAAGTTGCTAAAATACCAGCATTTTTAGCTCCGTTAATCGCAACGGTTGCAACTGGAATACCAGAAGGCATTTGAACGATAGAATATAAAGAATCAACTCCTCCTAAAGTTTTCGTATGAATTGGAATACCAATTACGGGAACAGTTGGGAGCATTGCTGCAAAAACACCTGGTAAATGAGCAGCACCACCAGCACCTGCAATAATTACTTTTACACCATTTTCTTTTAAAGTTTTAGCATATTGGGTTGCTTTTTCTGGGGTACGATGAACAGAAAGAATTTTCATTTCGTAAGAAATTCCCATTTGTTCTAAGAATTCAGCACAATCCTTCATAACAGGTAGGTCAGAGTCACTACCCATAATAATAGAAACATCAAAGTTTTTATTCATAAATTTCATCTCCTTATTATTTTTATCATGATAAATGTATTATAATACAGAAAAAGGAAAGAATCAATCGTTTTTTATCAAATTCAAGAAAAGAAACAAAAAAAGAAAAACAAAGAAAAATGTCGAAAAATGTCGAGATAAAAAGAAAAGAAGTGGATAAAAACCGATAATCCAAATTGCAAAGAGAAAAAAGGAGTGTTTTAATAAGAATAACATTGGTGGAAAAAGGTGCACATAATAAAAGATATAACTATATCTTACATTAAGTGTTTCTTTGGAAAAGCATAACAAAATAGGAGTGATGAATTATGACACGAAGAAAAAACAAAAAAGGAATTGTGATGATAATTGTGATTGCAATTATAACAAGTATTATTATAAGATATAATAGCAGTGCAAAAGAAAATATCATAACAATTGATACACGGAAATACTATTACAATCAATTAACAAAAGGAGAAAAGCAAATTTATGACAAAATAAAAGAATCAAAACAAAATATAATGAACAATGAAGAACTACCAATAGCAAAAATTCAGCCACAAGATGATGAAAATCAATACAGTACAATTGCAAAAATGATTACAAAAGTCATATTTGCCTATCGGATGGACAATCCAATGGCATCTTTATGGTTTAACAACTATTGTGCTTCTATAAATACTAATAATGTTATAATAATTCGACCCAAAGAAGGAAGTTATTATGAATTTGAAAGCAGAGAGGAACTAGAAGATGCTATTGAAGAAGTTGAACAAATAACAGAAAAATTTGTTAGGCAACTGACAGGAACAAACGAAGAAAAAATAAAAGAAATTCATGATTGGCTGTTAAAAGATTTAGAATATGATGAATCTCTTGAACAATTAAATATAGCGAATATATATGGTTGTATTATAAAGAAAAAAGCGGTATGTACTGGTTTTTCTTATTCCTTTAAATATGTAGCAGATATGGCACAATTACCAATTATGGTAGAAGTAGGATCAACAGGTATAGCCTCTCAAGAGGATATTAATCATATGTGGAATGTAGCTTTTATAGAAGATACATGGTATAGAATTGATCTTGTAAGAAATTTAAGTCGAAAGAAAAAAGATAAATTTTTTAAATTTCTTCTCGAAAATAGTGGATATTACCCAAGTTTAAAGTTCAAAAGTCCTTGATTTTTCAAACCCCAGTCACAGTGTTTGTGACTGGGGTAATTCTTTTTTAGCTTTCATAATTCATATCTTTTTCAAAACCTTAATATATATTAATAAGAAAATAATTAGGAGGCGGAAGCAATATGAAAAACCTAAAACAAGGAGCTATTGGGATTTTAGTGGTTGCCATATTTTCTTTGAGCATGTTGTCAATGGGGAGTAAAGACACAGAAATACAAACAAGTACAAATATTCAAGCTACAAACAATCAAAAAATAGGATGGGGCATCAAAAGAAACGATAATCATGAACAGCCAGATGTAGGAAGTAATAATAAAAAAGTATTAGAAGAAAACAAAGGAATCTGTTTAGGAAATAAAGAAAACAAAAGTATATATTTAACCTTTGATGAAGGATATGAAGCAGGTTATACACCACAACTATTAAATACACTAAAAGAAAACCAAGTAAAAGCAACTTTTTTTATTACAGCACATTTTGTAAATACGCAAGAAGATTTAGTTAAGCAAATGATAGAGGAAGGACATATCATAGGAAATCACACAGTTAATCATAAAAGTATGCCAGATTTAACAGAAGAACAAATTAGAAAAGAAGTTATGGAATTACATCAAGTTATCAATGAGAAGTTTCGGTTATGAAATGAAATACATAAGGCCACCAAAAGGAGAATATAGTGAAAATAGCTTACAAACAACGAATCGATTAGGATATACAACTGTTATGTGGTCCTTTGCTTATGAAGATTGGAATGAAGACAAACAACCAGAGGAAGAAGTAGCCAAAAAGAAAATATTAGACAATTTACACAATGGAGAGATAATATTATTACATGGAAACTCAAAAACGAATACGACTATATTAGATTCTGTAATAAAAGAAGCAAAAAACATGGGATATGAATTTAAATCATTAGATGAATTTAAATAGTGTCGCGTTGTCGCGTTGGGGACGTTTCTTTTTGCGACATTTTGTCGCAAAAAGAAACGTCCCCAACGCGACAACGCGACCAAATGCCACAGAAAGGAATTAACGATGAAGAAAAGAAATTATAGTAGGATTGACAAGTTATTGGAAATGCCTAAAGAAGTGTATTTAGATACTCCTAAAATTACCATAACAGGATTTGATGAAATGGTAATAGAGAATTTTAAGGGGATTTTAGAATATGAGGAATTTTTTGTTAGAATTAATACAGAAAAAGGAATTATTAA
>CATOLW010000202.1 GCA_951800935.1 uncultured Clostridium sp. | reverse complement strand
TTAAAAGCCCTAATTTATTACCTAATTGCAACAAGACCAGAAGAAGAACAAAACTTAGCCAGTTGTGCAGAATTAGTAAGAGCGGCAAACAATAAAGGGCGGAAGTAACTTATTAACAGAATTAATTAGCCAATTGCCTTATGACCATCCAGCTAGAATGTATTATAAATCAATTGAAATTGCACCAGAAAAAACCTATGGTTCTATCCTAAGTTCTTTGCAATCTAAACTAGGAAAATTTGATTCCAAAGAAATAGCAGAACTAACCTCAACTGACACCATAGACTTTGAAGAAATCGGAAATAAAAAGACAGCAGTATATGTCATATCATCAGATACGCACACAGCCTATGACTTCTTATTAACCATTTTCTTCTCACAAATGATACAACAATTATATGACTATGCAGACCAAAACGGAGGACAATTAAAAGAACAAACTTTTTTCATCTTAGACGAATTTGCTAATATCGGAAAAATACCAGACTTTGACAAAAAAATATCAACCTCAAGAAGTAGAAAAATATCATTTAGTGTTATCTTACAAAACATAGACCAATTAGAAGCGGTTTATGAAAAATCCTACGAAACCATTATGGGTAACTGTGATACCCATGTATTCTTAGGAAGTAACTCTTACAAAACGGTAGAATATTTTTCAAAAGCATTAGGAGAAAAAACAATTGGAAGAGATAGTATATCGGTCAATAAAGATAGACAAAACTGGATGACAGGAAAATCTGTATCAGACCAAGTAATGGCAAGAGCACTTATGACACCAGACGAGCTTCGTAGAATGGATAACGACGACTGTATCATTTATGAAAAAGGAATCAAACCAGTAAAAGCAAAAAAATTCTATTACTTCAAACACTCTATGGCAAAGAAAATGAAACCATTTGAAATAAGCCACAACGACATAGGAGAAAAAGACAGAGGTGTATGGAGAAAATACAACCCATACAATCCATATGTAGAGAAAAAAGACGAAAAGGCAGTTGAAAACTTAAAAATAGAATCATTAGACGACTTATTTGAAGATGAACCACTACTTAAAAACGAAGAAAATAAAATACAAAAACCAGAACCAATTGTAGCAAAAGTAAATCAAGCAGAACCTAAACCAGTAGAACCACTAACACTAGACCTAAACGACTTCAAGAACGATGCACCAATGTTACCACAAGACAACGAAGACGATATGTACGACTTACAAAAAGAATTAGAAGCCAAATTTGACGAACTATTTGGGCCATTAGATGACTAATGTCGCATCGGGGACGTTTCCCTATGCGACATTTTGTCGTATGGGGGACACATCTAACAATATAAAAAGCGAAAAAAAATTCGCCAAAGCTATTGCAAAAAGGAAAAAGATATAGTAAAATAGCAATCATAAAAGAAAAAGAAGGAGAAGAAGATGAAATTTGTACACATAGCAGATATGCATTTTGACAGTCCATTTGTTAACTTATCGGATAAAGATATCTTAGGTAATTTACGTCGATTAGCACAAAGAAAAGTATTTAAAAAAGTAATCGAATATAGTAAACAAAATAGTGTAGACTATTTATTTATTTCAGGTGACCTATATGAACATAAATATATTAAACAATCAACCATAGAATACATAAACAATTTATTCAAAGAAATACCAAATACCAAAATATTAATAGCACCTGGAAATCATGACCCATATCTAAAAAACTCTTATTATCATAAATTCAATTGGAATGAAAATGTTAAAATATTCCATTCTGAAATTGAAAAAATAGAAGAAAATAATATTGCAATTTATGGATATGGATTTGATGATTTTTATTGTACAGATTGCAAAATAGAAGCATTAGAGATAGAAAATTTAAATAAAATTAATATATTGTTAATCCATGGTACAGTAGATGGAGCTTCTTTAGAAGAAAAACAATACAATTCAATGAGCAAAAAGATGTTACAAGAAAAGAAATTTGATTATATTGCCATGCGGACATATCCATAAGCCTGATTATAGAAGTACTATTGTCTATCCAGGTTCAACAATTTCCTTAGGATTTGATGAATTAGGTGAGCATGGAATGATAGTAGGAGAAATAGAAAAAAACAATTTACAATTAGAATTTATACCATTGGATGAAGAAACATTTAAAGAGATAAAAATAAGTGTAACAGACATGATTGCTAAAGAAGAACTAATTGAAAAAATAAACCAAGTAGAAATAACCAACCAAGAATATATTAAAATTATCTTAGAAGGAAATAGAAATTTTGAAATTAATAAATATGATTTATTAAAATACATAGAAAATGAAAGAATCATAAAAATAAAGGATAAGACCAAAATAGCTTATGATTTAGAAAAAATGGCAAACGAAAATACCCTAAAGGGATTATTTATTAAAAAAATGCTTAAAAAATTAGCAGAAGAGGAAGAAGAACGGAAAAGAAAAGATAGAAAAAGCAATTGAAATAGGATTAGAAGCATTAGAATAAATCATAGGAAGGAGGCAAAAAAGCTTTGAAAATAAATAAATTAAAAATAAATGCTTATGGAAAATTAAAAGAAAAAGAAATAAATTTTGAAAACAATATTAATATTATTTATGGAAAAAACGAAGCAGGAAAATCGACTTTATTTAATTTTATCATCAATTGTTTTTATGGAATTTCTAAAAATAAAAAAGGAAAAGAAATATCTGATTTTGAAAAATATATGCCATGGACAGGAGAAGAATTTTCTGGAAAATTAGAATATGAATTAGAATCCCAAGAAAAATTTGAAATATTTAGAGATTTTAAAAAGAAAAATCCTCAAATATTTAATGAAAAAAAAGAAGATATTT
>CATOLW010000201.1 GCA_951800935.1 uncultured Clostridium sp. | reverse complement strand
AGTTTTAAAATCACAAAATGTACCAGTAATTGAACACAAGATGATATTTAATCCAGCAACAAGGAGTAGATTTGTTCCAGAAGAAGGAAATTGGTCTAAGATAGAAAAGGAACTTTCAAAACATGGAACATTGGTGGTTAAACCAAATGACGAATACCAAGGACAAGGGGTAGAACTTTGTCATAACAAAAAAGAACTAGAAATTGCGATTGAAAAATTATTTCGGAACACACGAAGCAATTAGCCTATGTCCTTATTATGATATCAAAACAGAATATAGAACTTTTTACTTAAATGGAGAAGTGCTTTTGATTTATGGAAAAACAAAACCTTTTGTAGTTGGCGATGGAGTAGCAACATTAGAAAAATTAATTTCTAAATTGGAATTGCCAGACAAAAAGGTAGTAAGTGATAATTTAAGTTTATTAGATATGACATATGTTCCCAAAAAAAGTGAAAAAGTAGAAATTTCATGGAAACACAATTTAAGTGGTGGCTCGATTCCAACAGTTTTAGAAAAAGGAGAGCAATATCAAAAAATAGAACAACTAGCAATTCAAGCAGGAAAAGCAATAAATATGAATTTTGCTACGATTGATATTATTCAAACAAGTAGTGATAAACTTTATGTTTTAGAAGTAAATTCAGGTGTGTGTGGAACAATTTTTTCGGAAATGGCAGAAGATGGATATTATAAGATAAAAGATGTTTATAGAAAAGCTTTGCAAGCTTTATTTAAATAGAAGAAAGATGAGATTTTAAATTTCATCTTTTTTCTTGTGAAAAAGCTAAAAATTTGATATACTAATAGCCATAAAGAGGAGAATAAAATGATAGCAGAAGTAATCATCAATCGAACCGCAAAAAAATTAAATAGAACTTTTGATTATCATGTCCCAAACGAATTAGAGGGGCTTATTTTGGTTGGAAGTAAAGTATTAGTACCTTTCCGGGAAAGGGGAAAAATTAGAAGAAGCCTTTGTTGTAAAACTAAAAGAAAAAACAAACTATCCAAATCAAATCAAAAAAATAGCAAAATTAGAAGAACAGTTAAAAGATGAACAAATAGATTTGGCTAAATGGATGGCAAAACGATACTTTTGCAATGTATCAGACTGTATCAAATTAATGCTAACACCAGGGACTAGAACCAAAAATAAAGAAAAAAGAATACAAGAAAAAACAATAAAATCAGTCTATTTAGCAAAAGAAATAGAAGAAATTGAATTTGACATTGAAACCAGAAAAATCAAATCCGAAAAGCAAAAAAAGATTATCAATTTTGTAAAAGACAATGAAGGAGTAACCATACCAGAAATTGAAATGTTTTTAGACTGTTCTCGAGCGATTGTAAATACTCTTATCAAAAATGAATACTTAGAATTGATTGAACAAAAAGTGGAAAGAAACCCACTAAAATTAAAAGATATAGAAAAGATAAAGAAAAACGAAAAAACAGAGAAGTTAAAACTAACAGAAGAACAAGAAAAAGCTTACCAAAAAATAAAACAAAAAATGAAAGAAGAAATTTATCAAGCTTTTTTATTGTATGGCATAACAGGTTCTGGAAAAACAGAAATTTATTTACAAGTAATTGAAGAAGCACTAAAACAAGAAAAAACAGCAATTCTTTTAGTGCCAGAAATATCGCTAACGCCTCAAATGTTAGATCGATTTATTGCTCGCTTTGGAAAAGAAGAAATTGCCGTTTTACATAGTAAATTGTCCATAGGAGAAAGATTTGATGAATGGGAAAGAATTAGAAATAGAAAAGCAAAAATAGTAATAGGAGCTAGGTCAGCTATCTTTGCACCAATTGAAAAAATAGGAATTATTATTATTGATGAAGAACACGATAGTTCTTACAAATCAGAAGCAAATCCTAAATATGATGCCAAAGAAGTAGCCAAGAAAATAGCCAAACAAAGTAAATGTCCATTGCTATTGGGAAGTGCAACACCAGACATAAAAAGCTATTTTAAAGCAAAGAAAGAAACAGAAGCTAAAATAGAAATTTTGCCATTAACGAAAAGAGCCAATCAATCTTCTTTGCCAAGTGTGCAAGTTGTAGATTTAAAACAAGAATTAGTAAATGGAAATCGCTCTATGTTAAGCATGGATTTATACACAGCAATAGAAGAGAACCTAAAAGAAAAAAGACAAACTATTTTATTTTTGAATCGAAGAGGTTACTCAACTTTTATTATGTGTAGAAATTGTGGCTATACAGTAAAATGTAGAAATTGTAACATTAGTATGACTTACCATAGTTATGAAAAAAAATTAAAGTGTCATTATTGTGGCTATGAAGAAAGTCTAGTGACAACCTGTCCAGAATGTCATAGTGATAAAATACGCTATTTTGGAACGGGAACACAAAAATTAGAACAAGAAATTCAAAAACAATTTCCACATGCCAAAACCATTCGAATGGATATTGATACAGTAACCAAAAAGAACTCACACGAAGAAATCTTAAATAAATTTAAAAATGAAAATATTGATATTTTAATTGGCACACAAATGGTGGTAAAAGGACACCATTTTCCAAATGTAACGTTAGTAGGAGTCATGGCAGCAGATAGTTCTTTAAATATAGATGACTATAGAGCAAACGAAAGGACCTTTCAAATTTTAACACAAGTAGCCCGGACGAGCAGGAAGAGAAAAATTGCCAGGAAAAGTAATCATACAAACTTACAATCCGGAGAACTTTACCATTCAATGTGCAAAAAAACAAGATTATGAAAAATTTTATGAAACCGAAATAGCTTTACGTAAACAGTTGAAATATCCACCATTTTGCGATATAATAGTAGTGAATTTCAACAGTTTATCAGA
>CATOLW010000200.1 GCA_951800935.1 uncultured Clostridium sp. | reverse complement strand
TGCTTGTGTCCTTGTCATAAATCTGAGTTCTGCACAATATGAAAAAGAAAGAAAAGAAGAACAAAATAGAATAGATATGTTATTAAAAACATATACAGCTTTTAGAAGTGACTTATCAGCTAAAATGCAAGAAATAGCTGATAATATGGATGATAGTGAGCAGGAGGTTAATAAATGGAACTATTATAATAAAATTTTGGGATTGTTAATTTTTAGTGAAGAAGAATCTGGAAAAGATAAAATAGCAAGCAAACTTTATCAAAGAGTATTACATGTTGTAGGAAGATATTATGTGATAAAGAATAGAAGTGATAAAAAGGAAATGGATGAAACCATGGAGAAAACAGTGGAAGCTTTATATGAATTAAGCCATATACAAATACATGTAAATGACGATGCGTTAACAACTAGCGATGAGAAGGGAAAAGAAATAGGAGAGTAAGAAAATGGAAAAAGTAATTGTAATATGTGGACCAACCGCATCAGGAAAAACAAGTTTATCCATTGAACTAGCCAAAAAAATAAATGGAGAAATTGTATCAGCTGATTCTATGCAAATCTATCAAGATATGGATATTGGAACCGCCAAACCAACCGAGGAAGAAAAACAAGGAATCCAACATTATTTAATCGATATTATTTCGCCAAAAGAAAGATATAGTGTAGCAGATTACAAAAAAGATGCCAAAAAAGCAATTAAAGAAATTCTGAAAAAAGGGAAAACACCAATTGTGGTAGGAGGAACAGGACTTTATATTGATAGTTTGATTTATGAAATTGAATATCCTAATATAGAATTTGATCAAAAATATCGAACAGAATTAGAAAATAGAGTCAAAACAGAAGGATTAAAAGCCTTATATGAAGAAGCTAAAAAGATAGACGAGGTAGCGATTCAAAAAATCAGTCCAAATGATGAAAAAAGAATTCTTCGCATTTTAGAAATTTATCATGTAACCAAAAAGACAAAAACAGAACAAGAAATAGAATCTAGAAAAAATCCAGTAGAATATAATTATCAAGTATATGCCTTGAAATGGGATAGAGAAATCTTATATGAAAGAATCAATAGAAGAGTAGATTTAATGATGAAGCAAGGATTGGTAGAAGAAGTAGAAGGGATTTTAAAAAAATATGAAGAATTTCCAACGGCAATGCAAGGTTTAGGCTATAAAGAAGTAAAAGACTTTTTAGAAGAAAAAATAACAAAAGAAGAAATGATAGAAAAAATAAAGATGGAAACAAGAAGATATGCTAAAAGACAAATGACTTGGTTTCGAAAAAATAAACAGACTATATGGCTAGAAGGACAAGCAAGTACAGAAGATAAAATGAGTCTTATTTTAAGCAATTTTGAAAAATTGTAAAGGAAAGGAAGGAAAGCATGAAACAAGAAGGAAAAATAAGAAAAGAAAAAAAAATATCACAAAAGAAGAAAGTAGTAGCATACATAGTACTAATTGCTATTACGATATACATTGTTTATGCTATCTATCTTTTGGTAAAACAGCCAACTAATATCTTTACAATTGAAGAAGGTAAATTGTATCAAGAAGAAATAGACATTGGTTATGTGATTAGAAATGAAAAAGTAGTAAAAGGAGAAAACTACAAAAATGGTATGATGCAAATAAAATCAGAAGGAGAAAGAGCAGCCAAAGACGAAAAAATATTTAGATATTATAGTGTAAATGAAGAATCTTTAAAACAAAAAATAGCAGATTTAGACAATAAAATACAAGAAGTTATGCTAAATGATACAAGTTTATTTAACTCTGATATGAAATTATTAGAAAACCAAATTGATGAAAAAGTGGATAATATCAATCAAATACAAGATAGTACAAAGTTAGCAGAATACAAAAAAGAAATTAGTAATTTAGTAACGAAAAAAGCACAAATTGCGGGAGATTTAAGCCCAAAAGGTTCTTACTTAAATCAATTAATAGAAGAAAGAAAGGGTTATGAAAGTCAATTGAATTCTGGAGCAGAATATGTAGTGGCACCAACGAGTGGAATTGTATCTTATAAGGTAGATGGATTAGAAGAAGTGTTGACACCAGATAATTTTAGTTCATTAAGTAAAGACTATTTAGAAAGCTTAGACTTAAAGACGGGAAAATTAGTAGCAACCAGTGAAGAAAGCGGAAAAGTAATTGATAATTTTTGTTGTTACATAGTAACCGTATCTTCTTCAGAAGAAGCAAAAAATGCACAAATAGGACAAAAAGTAAAAATTCGATTATCGAATAATGCAGAAATACAAGCAGAAATAACGAATCTTATCAAAGAAGAACAAGAAAATGTGGTAATTATTTTGAAAATAGAAAAACAGATAGAAGAACTAATTAACTATAGAAAAATTTCTTTTGACTTAATTTGGTGGAACGATTCAGGACTAAAAGTTCCAAATCAAGCAATTGTAGAGGAAAATGACTTGAATTATGTGATAAGAAGTAGAGCACGGATATTTAAGCAAGATGTTGGTAAAAATAAAAAAACAAGGGGAAAAATATTCGATTGTAGAAGCTTATTCAACAGAAGAACTAAAAGAATTAGGCTTTTCCAATCAAGAAATAGCAAAATATAAAAAGATAGCACTTTATGATGAAATTTTGTTAAATCCAGATTTAGAAAAAGTAGAATAATATTATTACAGAAATATTACAAAAACATTAAAAAACAATAACATTAATAAAATGTATTGACAATTTGACAAAAAAAGTAGATACTTAAGGAAATAAAACAAAGGAAGTAATTTTAGGAGGTTTTTTTATGTCAGGAGCACTAATGGACAAAGTATGGGGATTATTTGGAATGGATGCAGCAGAGGAAGAAGAATAT
>CATOLW010000199.1 GCA_951800935.1 uncultured Clostridium sp. | reverse complement strand
AATTTTATTTCTTGATTGATTCCAATTGCTATAATTTTATTGTCTTCTTCTATTATTCTAAGGTTTCCTATTTTAGTATTTATATTTTTTATGTATTTCATACTTCAGATTATAACATTTTAATTAATTTTTTTCAACTAATAATATTGATATCTGTTAGTATTTGGCATTGAACCATAAATTCCAGTAGTAGAAATTGTAATAAATTTGATAGAATAAATATCACAATATACTAAACTATCATTTTCAAAAGAACGTAGTAAAATGTAACTTGCTCCAACATCTTGTAAAATTCCAATTCTGTCTACTAAATTATTGGTACCGATTAAAAATTCTACTCGCATTAGTTTTCCAATTTGTTCTCTTAAAAAAGCTGGTGTATAGATTGGATTCGTTAAAATCTCTGGTGAATTTTGATTAATTTCCACCTGTCTCGTTTCTCTTTTGTTTGTTATTTGTTCTTGATTTTCCATAAACTTTTCACCCTTTCTATTTTTTAAGTTTGTAAATATTTGCTAGTTGGTCGATAAAAACAATGGTCTCCTAATCTAGTATGAAAAGTTCCTGATCCATTGCTAGGAAATGTAGCGTTACAAGTAGGCCTAAATGGATTTAAGTACCACAAACAATCTCCTATCTCATTTAATCGATTTCCAGAAATAGCCCAATCAGCAATATAGTAATGTTCTTCTGTTGGCGTCATATTGTAAATGTTTTGTGGATTATATTGATTTCTTATGGTTTCTCTAGCACAATCAAATTGTCCTTGTTGAAAAATAATGTTTCTGATATTTCCACCTTGTGAAACTCTAGCATACTCTCCTTCTGTGCTATTTACTCGATTCATTGTTACAGAAGCAACTGCTTTCATTCCATTGTCTCCTTCTCCTCCTGCTTCACATTGTATAATTCTTGCTAATAATTCTCGATCTGAATATGCCATAAAAATCACTCCTACTATTATTTAGTATATGTAAGTTTATCCTTTTTAGTTCTTCTTATAAAGGATAAATTCTTTTCCTTAACTTTAAAATAAAAAAATGATTGGCAAAGTTTTATCTTTTGCGCCAATCATTTTAAAAAAGTATTGCTTTTTTATTATCGTTTAATTATCTTGAACAGTATATTCACTTATATTTGGTTCTTTTATATCTTCCTCATTCACAATATCAAATTCATAACGATAATCTGATACCATATTAATTTTATTTTCTCCTTCTCCTGATGTTCCATTAAATTCTCTAACTTTTAAACCTGTTTGTCTATCATAATAAGTAGTTACCATCTTTTTTTCATCCAAACGGTCTGTTAAAGAATAAGCAAAATATATTTTATAGCATTGTTTTCCATTGCATTCTTCTTTTTGTATGTCTGAAAATATTGACATGGTAATAAATTGCCATAAATTTCCTGTTGATACACCTTCTATCTGAACCATTGCTGGTAAATCATTTCCTTTTAGTATTGCTATTTTATCTTCTCCTACTTCAATAAAAGTATGTTTTACTTCATTATCTGAATAATTAGTTAATTTTCTAACGTCTTTTTCTGTATATCTTTTTAAAACACTTAAAGCTTTTTCATTCCTTTTATAAGTCGTAAATACTTGTATTCCATTTCCTTGATATTCTCTTATTATTGCTTTATAATTGTTTGCTTCTCTATATTGTTCTGCTTTGTTTTGCAACCTTTTTAAGATTATCATTTTTCTTCCTACTATTAGAATGAAAATAGCAAATATTACTAAAAATACGATCAAGATTTTTTTCCCTAACTTCATTTTTTTCTTTTCCATATAAATCACACTCCTTTTCTTTTGTAATTCTCTTAGGTAAGTATACTTCTATTATAACATTTTTTTCATTTTTTTACAAATTGTATTCCTTATGTTATAATAAGTTGGGTGATAAATTTGGAATTATTATTTGAAAATACAACAAAATATACAAAATCCATCTATGATAAGTTTCTTATGTTTCATAATAAGAAATATTATTTTGCCTACATCGCTTATACTGTTTTTGTCCTAAGTTTCCTTTTACTTTTTTTAATTATTCAAGTAAAATCTCATAACCTAAATCTTGCTTTTTTAGCCTGTTGTGGACTTGCTTTCTCTATTCTTTGGCGATTTTTTCGTCCTGTTTCTGATGTAAAAAAAGAATACAAAAGTGATAAGATTCAAAAACAAACAAAATTCACTTTTAAATTTTATCATAAATTATTTACCATTGAAGATGATAAACAAATTTCTACTATAAAGTATTATCAATTATATCGTGTTTTTGAAACAAGGGATTTTTTCTATCTTTATATTGATAAAAGTCATTCTTTTTTAATTGATAAGTCTTGTTTTAAAAAGAATTCTCCTGACAATTTTTCTAAGTTTATTAAGAAAAAATGTTGGTGGAATTATAAATTTATAAAAACTCACAAAAATTAACATTTTTTTGTGAGTTTTATATTTTTCGAACAAATATTTGACTTTTTATTTTTTTGTGATATAATAAGTACAAATGTTTGGTTTAGGAGATACAATGGAAATATTAGATAAATTAGAAATCTTAGCAGATTCTGCAAAATATGATGCTTCCTGTAGTTCTAGTGGAAGCAATCGAAAAAATAAAAACAATGGAATTGGAAATGGTAGTATTTCTGGTATTTGTCATAGTTGGGGTGCAGACGGAAGATGCATTTCTTTACTAAAAATATTATTTAGTAATGCTTGTATCTATGATTGCAAATATTGCATTAATCGTTGTACAAATTCTGTTAAAAGAGCAACCTTTACGCCTAAGGAGGTAGCTGATTTAACAATTAATTTTTATAAAAGAAATTATATTGAAGGACTTTTCTTGAGTTCAGCCGTTATAAAATCTCC
>CATOLW010000198.1 GCA_951800935.1 uncultured Clostridium sp. | reverse complement strand
CTTCGTAGTAGTCTATTATCTCATAACCTTTAAACTTACAAAAAGTTTCTAGCCTTTCTCTTTGTTCTGGAAGACTAAAGCCCTCACGGGCTTGGTCTTCGGTGGAAACTCTCATATACAACCCACATTTTTTCTTTTCTTCGTTCAATTTTCAAACCTCCTAGTATAAAACAAAAAGAGACATCAAAGTACACGAGTACCGTTGACATCTCTTAAATCCATTTATCATAAACTAAAATACAATAATGCAATATAATATAATCTTTTCAAAGTACTCATAATAGTATAGTTCTTCACGAACAACTATACTTAATTTATTGTCTATATTATACTACGATTTTAAGAAATGTCAAATATTTACAATTATATGTTTTTCAAATATTCTTCTAACTCTGATAATTTAATCTTTTTAGTTAAGTTAGAGATATAAACATCATTGGAATAATTAAAAACTAAAAAAGTAATGTTTTTAATAATCATTCTATGTGGCTCAATATATGTAAGATTAGTTTTTTCTAATTTTCTAATGCTACCATTTATAAAAGTAGGAGTAACTTTAGAAAATTCACATATAAATTCTAGTCTTTGTTTTAGACATTCCTCAAATTCTAGTTTTTGCTTAATTATCTTCATTTTCGCACCATCCTTTCGTTTGGATGATTTTAATATTGTTTTTAAGCAACAAAAAAATCAACCAGATTTTATTTTCTGATTGATTTTTGTATCCCTCTGTTCTATAAAAAGTTCGAACAGATACGTCGTTGGTGGGCAGGGAAGGATTCGAACCTTCGTACTCAAATGAGAACAGATTTACAGTCTGCCGCCTTTAGCCACTCGGCCACCTACCCAAATATAAAATTAACATGGTGCTCCCTCAAGGATTCGAACCTTGGACCCACCGGTTATGAGCCGGTTGCTCTGACCAACTGAGCTAAGGGAGCATGCTCCTTGTGTTTAGCACATGTTAAAGTATAAACTATTTTTATTTAAAAGTCAATACTTTTAACAAAAAATTTCGTTATAATGTGTAACTAGTTTTGCACCTTGTTGAATTAATCGGTTGGTACCAACTGATTGATTCGAATTAATATTTCCTGGCACAACAAAAACATCTCTTCCTTGTTCTAAAGCAAGATCCACTGTAATTAATGTTCCACTATTTTTCTTTGCTTCTATAACAAGCACTCCTTGACTCATTCCACTAATAATTCGATTCCTTGCTGGAAAATTCATCTTCTCTGGTTTCGTCCCTAGTGAATATTCTGATAAAATCGTACCACCCATTTTTAGTATCTGCTTCTGTAAAATTTCATTTTCTCTTGGGTATACCCTATCTAATCCATTTCCCAAAACAGCAATTGTTTTTCCACAGGTTTGCTCATTTTCCGCATGTATATAACTATCTTTTTGTCCACAAATCGTTCCTATATGTGCATAACTATCCACACCTCTTGCTAATCCACTAACAATATTTACTCCCTGTTTTGCCAAATGATAAGAAAAGTATTTGGTAGCATTTTTTCCATATTTACTTGCGTCTCTACATCCTACTATTGCAATTGCTTTTTGATTTAAGATTTGAGTATTTCCTTTTACATACAAACTAATAGGAAAATCATAAATTTCTTTTAAGGTTTGTGGATATTCTTTATCACAAATTGAAATAATATCAATTTCATTTTTTAACATATATTCTATATGTTTTTCTACACTACTTTTAATTTTTTCATCTTGTATTTTCTTTATTGTTTTTTCTCCCATTCCTTCTACTTTTAGTAATTCTTCTTCTTTTAAATGATATATTATTTTAGGACTTTTATATTGTTTTAATAAGGTTTGCTTTTTTCTACTTCCTAAATTAGGAATCAAAGATAACCAAACCCAATATCTCTTTTCTTCTAATTTTTTCATTTTTCTCCTTTTCCTAATTTTTATAAAAACAAATTTGGGGCATTATTAAAAAATAATACCCCAAAATCTATTTTATTCTACTATGTTTTTGTGTCCGTTACTTGTCTAAAATGTTGAATTCTCGTTATTTTGTTCTTTAGCTGCTTTGATTACATTGTTCATTAACATTGCTATTGTCATAGGTCCTACTCCACCAGGAACTGGTGTAATATAACTTGCTATTTTCTGGACCTCATCAAAATCTACATCTCCTACTAGTTTTCCATTGTCATCACGGTTGATACCAACATCAATAACAATAGCTCCTTCTTTTATCATATCTTTGGTTACAAATTTAGCTTTTCCGATCGCTGCTATTACAATATCTGCTCTTTTGGTGTGTGTTTTTAAGTCCTTTGTTCTAGAATGGCAAATTGTAACAGTTGCATTATTTGCTAAACAACATTGTGATAATGGTTTTCCAACAATGTTACTTCTTCCAATGATGACAACATCTTTTCCTGTTAAATCAATTTGATATTCTTCAAACATCTTCATAACCCCATAAGGTGTACAAGATATGAAAGTGTCTCCTCCCATAACTAATTTCCCTACACTAGATGGTGTAAATCCATCTACGTCTTTTCGATAAGAAATTGCTTTAAAAGCTTGATTAATGTCTAAATGCTTTGGTAATGGACTTTGCAATAAAATACCATTTACTTCTTTTATATTATTTAGTTTTTTGATTAAATCATTTAATTCTTGTTGTGTAATAGTTTCTTCTAATAAGTGTTCTTCGTATTCAATTCCTATTTCATCACAGGCTTTGCTTTTATTTTTTACATATACTTTTGAAGCTGGATTATTTCCTACCATTATAACTGCTAGTCTAGGATTTATTCCTTGTTTTATTAATTCTTCACATTCTACTTTTAAATTTTCTCTTATCTTTTTTGCTAAAACTTTTCCATCAATAATTGTTGCCATCTTTTCCTCTTTCCTTTCTATTTCTACATCATCATTTT
>CATOLW010000197.1 GCA_951800935.1 uncultured Clostridium sp. | reverse complement strand
GGCAGCCGAAAAAGAAGGATATACATTTGTAGGATGGAATACCAATAAAGATTCAGAAGAAGGGTTAACACAATTAGAAATGCAAAATGAAGATATAATTCTTTATGCGATTTTTAAAGATATAACTCCGCCAACTATTCCAACATATATTGCTTATCATCAAAATGAAGATGATAGGTATATAAGTGGGACATGGACTAGTGAAGAAGTTCATACAAAAATAAGTAGTTCTGATAACGGTAGTGGTATATCTAAATTTCAGCTTATGTATACTAGTAGTACTGTTCATGAAACCAATAAATGGTTAGATTTAGAATTAGCCTTAGGCGGTGGACTTAAGGTTGATGGAAATAAGGCTTATGGTGTAGAAAATTGGCAATTATATAATAGAGAAGCAGTGGCTTATTTTAGAGCAGTTGATAAAGCAGGAAATGTTTCGGAAAAATCAGAACCATATAATTTAAAATATAATCTTTCCATACCAACCTATATTGCCTATTATGCATCAGAGGGTGAAGAATCGAAATATGAAAGTGGGACATGGACTAATAAATATGTTCATACAAAAATTATAAGTAAGGATAGTACTACCACTAAAATACAAGTTTCTGGTGATGAAGGAAAAACGTGGTATGATTTAGCCTTTGGTCAAAGCAATGGTATTCAAAAAAGTGGAAATATAGTATATGGTATAGAGGGGTGGTCATTAAAAAATAGGGATGACACAAGGATTTTTAGAGCAGTAAATTCAAGTGGAAAAACCTCTCCAACATCTAAAATATTTAATATAAAATATGATTTAGATAAACCAATATTAAGCATATCTACTTCAACAACTTCACAAAGTATTGATGTAGTTATTGATGCACAAGCACAAAGTGGAATATCTAAGTATGAATATTCAAAAGATAATGGAGCAACATGGATAGACGGGGGAACTAATAATATATACACATTTACAAATCTAGACCAAGGAACGGCATATCCAATCAAAGTAAGAGTAACAAGTAAGATAGGAAAACAAACTACAAGTGAAGTAACAACAGTGACAACTAATACTTTAAAGACCCCAATTTTTACAGATGGAAACTTAGAAACCACAATAACATACGAAGAAGGCTGCGGTGATACATTAACATGTACATATAAGTATAATGATAAAGAAGAGGTAGAAGTAACCAGTAAAACAGTTCTAGTACCAATAACAGAAGCAGGAAATATAGTGGCTAAAGTAACAGATGGAAAGAATATAGAAAATAGTACACATATGGTGTTATATAATGACTTATATGTATCAAATAGTGGAAACGATAATACAGGATATGGAACAAAAGAGAAACCATATGCGACATTAAATAAAGCATATTCGATGACATCTGAAAGTGCAAGTATAAAAGTTATGAATAATATAACAGCAAATGAAACTACGACATTTAATCAAAATAAAAATATAACATTAACTAGTTATACTGAGAATAATACAAATAATAGTATTGTTAGAGGAAATGCTTTAACAGAGGCAGCGTTAAATATAACTTCAGGAACGTTAAATTTAGAAAACATTATAATAGATGGAAACAATGTAGAAGCGTTATCATCACTTATCGTTTTAAATGGTGATGATGTATATTGTAATTTTAATGAAGGGTCTATTGTTCAAAACGGTGTGAATACTCAAAAGGATAATTCTTCAAATAGTGGTGGTGGAGTACGTTTTGTTAAAGGCCATCTTATTATTAATGGTGGTTATGTTATAAATAATAAAGCTGTTTGGGGTGGAGGAATATTAAAAAATGGACCTTCTACAAACCCAATAATAATTAATAGTGGAAAAATTTCCTATAATGAAGGTACTTATGGTGGCGGAATTAATGGTAAAATTGAAATGACTGGTGGAGAAATTTCATATAATAAAACTACTGGTAATGGTGGTGGAGGAGTTATATCCGGAATAATTAAAGGTGGTTCTATTGTTAATAATGAGTCATTGGCTGGTGCAGGGATGATAGTTTTTCATAGTACATTAGAGATAACTGGTGGAATAATTTCTAATAATACTGCTACTGGTAATGCTGGTGGTTTGTTAGTAGGTGAACAAGCAACAGTAATGATGAATGGTGGTTTAATTAGCAATAATGTTGCGGAAAAAGGAGCAGGAGTTTTTGTTCAATATAATTCAGTACTATTTACTATTAATGATGGCGTTATAAAAAATAATAAGGGAAATGTTTCAGATGGTGGAATATTTGCTACAGATATAACTAAATACAATTATAAAAAAGGAACAATATGTGGTAATACACCTACTAACTCATATGAAACTCATACAACTTGTCCATCTTAATAGTTTATAAAAAAGGGAAGAAATTTATTAATTTTCTTCCTCTTCTTTTTCTTCAATTATAATTGCTTCAGTTGGGCAAGCGTTTGCTGCATCTTTAACTTCTTCATTAACTTCTTCGTTAATTGCTTTTGCTAAGTTATCATCATCGAACTCAAAGTGTTCTGGACACATTGCTACACATGAACCGCAAGCAATGCATAAATCTTTTTCTACATGTACTTTTTCCATAACTTTCCTCCTAGAATAATTATAATGAAAAAAGTGGTAATTTGCAAGGTGTGTCTTTTAAAAAAAGCAAAAATATGGTATTATTAGACTAGAGGTGGCAAACATGGATACACGTATGCAGAAATATTATAAAAATGCTAGAGTAAATACTCATACTAATTCACGTAGTTCTCGTAATAAAGAGTTGTATGGGGAAATATATACAAATGGTCAGTATACTAACATTGAGGGTATTGCCACTATTGATAATGCTAATGAGGTTGATATAACTAAAGTTAAAGAGATGCTTAGAAATCGTGAAAATTATCAAAAGGAAAGGCAATATCGTAGAATTACTGGTGAATATAAAAATCCAGAACGTGTA
>CATOLW010000196.1 GCA_951800935.1 uncultured Clostridium sp. | reverse complement strand
CTCTTTCTTAAGTGATTTTGAAACCGTATCCATAAAAATGGCAAAAGAACAGAATATGTCATTAAATCCTTCTAAAATATCTGGAAACTGTGGAAGATTAATGTGTTGTTTAAAATATGAGAATGATGTTTATGAAGAAAAACTAAAAAAACTTCCTAATATAGGTGCTATCGTAAAAACGCAAGATGGGGAAGGGGAAGTGGAGTCAATTGAAACACTAAAAGAACGTGTAAGAGTGAAAATAAAAGATAATGAAGGAGACGGTTATTTTTATAAAAGATATGATGCAAAAGACATAGAAATTATTAAAGATGCTATTGCAGAAAAAATTAATCAAGAGGAATTAGAACATAAAGAAGAATTAGAAGAATTAGAAAAACTAGAAAAAGAAGACAGTAAAGACTAAAAATAAATTGAAAAAATAGTTGTAGGAGGTGAAAAAAATGGCATATAAAATAACAGATAAGTGTATTTCTTGTGGTGCATGTAGTGCAGAATGTCCTGTACAATGTATATCACAAGGAGATGAAAGATTTGTCATTGACCAATCTGCTTGTATTAGTTGTGGTACTTGTGCAGGAGTTTGTCCAGTGGACGCACCAGTAGAAAGTAATGACTAATATGAGGTAATAAAAGAAACAGCCTCATCTTTTGAAGGTGGGGCTAATTTAATGTGTTAATACAAAAAATAGAATTCAAATTACCTCATTTAATTCATTCAAGGTCATTTTTGGTAAATCAAGTTTGATATTCAAAAAATCTTGTATGCTATAGACCTCTTTAGTTATTATAATCAGACAACTAACAATAGAAATATAGTAGTGCAATTTTATCCACAACAAATGACAAACAGTGAAATAGAGAAAGCTTTTAACTATATAGATAAGCGATACGGTCAATACATTTCATAATTTTAAAAAATACACACAAAATCGACATGGTTCGACAATAAATAAATTAATAGTATGATAAACTTTCTTTGAAATAAGAAAAGGGGATTATAGTTATATGGAAAAAGAAAAGAATTATATTGAATGTCCAAAATGCGAAAGAAGAGTTGAGGAAGGAGCAAAAAATTGTCCATATTGTCAATACGATTTGGTAAATAAACCTGAAATTATTAAAAAGGAAGAAAAGCGAGTGTATCAGCAATGGTGGATTTGGGTAATAATTGCGATTATAGTTTTTACAGTTGTAAAAAATATTAGTGATGATTATAATGCTAATATAGATACATCAAGTAATATGTCTAATATAGCGAATAACATTAATACTACAACAAATAATACAGTTAGTACAACAATTAAAAAAGTTGAGGTAAAAGTAATAGATTTTAGTCAAATGAAAAAGGAAGAAATACAAAATTGGTGTAATACAAACAAAATAAGATGTAGTTTTAAAGAAGAATATTCAGAAACTATTGGTAAGGGATTGTTTGTAAGTCAAAGTAGTAAAACAGAAAGTATAATTTACCAAGGAGAAAGTATAACAATTACATATTCTTTGGGAAAAGAACCAACTCTGGGGGAGAAAAATGCTCTTTCAAAAGCTAAATCATATTTATCATATTCATCATTTTCTTATAAGGGATTAATTGAACAATTGAAATATGAAGGTTTTTCAGACATAGAATCGACATATGGGGTAGATAACTGCAATGCTGATTGGAATGAGCAAGCAAGTAAGAAAGCAAAATCATATATAGAGTATTCATCTTTTTCAAAAAAACGATTAATAGAACAACTACAATATGAAGGATTTACAAAGGAACAAGCAGAATACGGTGCTTCAACTGTTGGTTATTAAAAATAAAAGAACGATTAAAGAGGAAAAGGATATACACAAACAAAAACATTTGAATACTCACGAAAAGATAAAACAAAGGGAAGTAGGATGACTATGTATTGGACTCAAAAAGGAAGATTGTTTTTGTATGAATTTTTAAGAGAAAAAGGAATACTTCCAAGAATGGAAGAAGAGCATGTTATATAAAAAGTAAGCATCAGATTAGGTTCTGGTGCTTTTATAATACAAATAAGGAATGATAAAAATGTATAAATACAAAGATATAAGAAATTTTTATTTTGAAAATGAAATAGGAAAGAGAATAGACTGCCAAAAAATCAATGGTGGTTTATTTTTATATAATGTAGCAGGACTTGGTTATGAGGAAAACGTTGAATATGAGCAAATAGGAAATACATTTGTGCAAAATCATAAAGAAATAGTGCAAAATACAATAACAGGGGAATTAGAGTTTTACGATATGGCTTATGATGAATATACCACTTTTATGGATTTTATTTTATCAGCCACATCATTAAAGTTGATATATGTACCAAAAACAAAAAATAGAACAGAATATTATAGAGATGTAGACGTTTGTAAAATAGAAAAAACAGAAGAAGATGAATACAACATATTAGCATGTCCAATTGAAATAAAATGTAAAAGTTTATGGTATGAAAAAACAATTGCTATATATAATATGAAAGCTCAAACAAACGAAATAAGATGGAATTTTAAATGGGATAGTAAATTTGCTGATTACGATACAAGAAAATTAAAATGTATCAATAAAGGACATGTAGAATCTCCTATATTAATAGAAATAAAGGGGCATGCAATTAATCCTAAAATCTCTTTATATGTGGAAGGAGAGTTTTTACAGGAAGTTCCTATTAGTGTTGAGATTTTAGAAAATGAAAAATTATTGTATGGAACAAAAGAAAATGATTTTTATATCAGAAAACAAAATGCAGATGGAACATTAGAAAGTCTTTTTTCTTTAGATTATATAGATTTTTACAATGATAATGTAATAAGAGTTCCAAAAAAACAAAGCTGTGAATTAAGATTAACAGCAGAGAATGGAATAAAAAACGCACAAGTAATAATATTTACTTATTATAAGATTGTATAGGAGGCGAAAAATGAATGACAAAGTGTTTATGTGG
>CATOLW010000195.1 GCA_951800935.1 uncultured Clostridium sp. | reverse complement strand
AATAATGCTTGAAAATAAAAAAGTTTTAATATATAATGTGAAAGAAGGAAGCATTAATTAAGGAGGAATACAAATGGAAAAATTTGAACACGAATATGGTGCTGACCAAATACAAGTATTGGAAGGTTTAGAAGCCGTAAGAAAAAGACCTGGTATGTACATTGGAAGTACATCGGTTAGAGGATTGCATCATTTAGTATATGAAATTGTAGATAATGGAGTAGATGAAGCATTAGCTGGTTATTGTAAAGAAATCAATGTTATTATAGAACCAGGAAATATTATTAGTGTAGAAGATAATGGAAGAGGAATTCCAGTAGAAACACATCCTAAAACAGGAATTTCAACAGCAGAAACGGTATATACAGTATTACATGCTGGGGGAAAATTTGGTGGAGATAGTGGATATAAAGTATCTGGAGGTCTACATGGTGTTGGTGCTTCTGTTGTAAATGCATTATCTAATTGGACGGAAGTTACGATTAAAAGGGATGGCAATCTTTATCAAATGAAATTTGAAAAAGGTAAAACAGTTAAGCCATTAGAAAAAATAGGACAAGCAGAGGGAACAGGGACAAAAGTTAGATTTTTAGCAGATGATACGATATTTGAAACCACAGATTATGAATATGAAGTATTAGAAAAAAGATTTAGAGAAATTGCCTTTTTAACAAAAGGACTAAAAATAACGATTGAAGACCAAAGAGAAGAAACACCAAAAAAAGCAGATTTTTGTTTTGAAGGTGGGCTAATTTCTTTTGTAGAATTTTTAAATAAAAATAAAGAAAAATTACACAAATCACCAATTTATATTGAAAAAAATGGAGAAGTACCAGTAGAAATAGCCATTCAATATACTTCTAGCTATTCTGAAAATATTTATACTTTTGTTAACAACATAAATACCATTGAAGGTGGAACCCATTTAGAAGGATTTAAAAGATCTTTAACAAAAGTATTTAACGATTATGCAAGAAGTCATAATATTTTAAAAGAAAAGGATCCAAATTTACAAGGAGAAGACATAAGAGAAGGAATTACAGCAGTTGTATCTGTAAAAGTAAAAGAACCACAATTTGAAGGACAAACCAAAACAAAATTAGGAAATAGTGAAGTTACTGGTGTTGTACAAAGTATGGTAAATGAAGCACTATCATCCTTTTTAGAAGAAAATCCAGCAGTTGCAAAAACAGTATTAGAAAAATGTATTAGTGCTTCTAGAGCAAGAGAAGCAGCAAGAAAAGCAAGAGAACTAGCAAGAAAGAAAAATTCATTAGAAACATCAACATTACCAGGAAAATTGGCAGATTGCAGTAGTAAAAATCCAGATGAATGTGAAGTTTACATCGTAGAAGGGGACTCTGCAGGTGGAAGTGCAAAACAAGGAAGAGACAGAAAATTTCAAGCTATTTTACCATTATGGGGAAAAATGTTAAATGTAGAAAAATCAAGAGCAGATAAAATTTATGGAAATGATAAACTAAATCCAGTTATCTTAGCAGTTGGAGCAGGAATTGGAAGTGATTTTGACGTAACAAAAATCAGATATGGAAAAGTAATTATTATGGCAGATGCTGATGTTGATGGAGCACATATTAGAACGCTATTATTAACCTTCTTCTTTAGATATATGAGACCATTAGTTGAAAATGGAAATGTATATTTAGCGCAACCACCACTATACAAATTATCAAAAAAAGGAATGGAAGATAGATATTGTTACACAGAAGAAGACTTAGAAATAGCATACAAAGAATTAGAAGAAAAAGGAATTGTAAGAGAACAATTAGGACTTCAAAGATATAAAGGTTTAGGAGAAATGAATCCAGAGCAACTATGGGAAACAACAATGAATCCAGAAACCAGAACGCTAATAAAAGTAACAATGGAAGATGCAATTAAAGCAGACGAAATATTTACATTATTAATGGGTGATGAAGTAGAACCAAGAAGAAACTTTATTCAAGCCAATGCAAAATATGTAAAAAATCTAGATATTTAAAAAAAGATAAAAATAATTTAATGGCAGACAAGTAAAACTTGTCTGCCATTAATCATAAAGCTAATAATAATCTTTGCTAAAACTAATATACCTAATAGTTAAACCTAATATATATTACTATATAAATAAGCCCTATACCAAATATATTAATCATTCGCTCGACCATTAGTACACCACAAACAACTATATTCATCCCAAAAGGACTACTAATAACCATTTTATAAAAAATATACACTAGATATAAAAATAATCTTAGCTCGAATTTACTTTCTATTATTTGACCATATAAAAAATAAAAGATAGAAGACATATAGCCTACAAACAAAAAATAAACTCTTATCGCCGACATATTATAATATAAAAAATACACCATAATATATCTTTGTCGGAATATAAATAAACTAATAAAAATCTATTTATACTCTTGGCACAACTATTATTAACCTTATAATATTATTATAAACAAAAATAAAAAAAATATTCAAAAATAAAAAATAATATTTTATAATTAATAAAAAAATAAAAAATAAATGCAGAAAATGTCGAAAAAGAAAGATAAGTTTTTCTTGACAAAGAATATAAAATAATGTAAAATAATTCAAAACAAAGGAGGTGAAAAAAATAAAAAACAAACCATCGACACAGAGCTGGATTCCGCTAGAAGAAATATTAGATAATGGAATTATGAAAACTAAAAATAGTTATATTAAAGTTTTAAAAATAACACCAATCAATTATAATTTAAAATCAGATTTAGAAAAACAAGCCATTTTAAATTCTTATAAAATTTTTTTAAAAACCTGTGATTTTGATATTCAAATTTTAATTCAAAGCAGTAAAGAAAATTTAGAAAAAAATATTTTATACGTGGGTCAAGGTTTTGAGAATGAATATGTTTATGCGGATGAAGCACACGTATCAAATGTCAACTGGATTCCAACAGAGAAGTTTAGAGGTGTTTTCAAATGTA
>CATOLW010000194.1 GCA_951800935.1 uncultured Clostridium sp. | reverse complement strand
CTCCCTTCTTTCTTTTTTATTTTATCCATTTTTTTCTATTTTATGCAAAACTATACAAACAAAAGAGTGCCATTACTGGCACTCTTTACTTTAAGTCTAGAAAATAACTAGTACAAAATCGTTATTTACTTTGTATTCTTTTATAAACTCAATTGACTGCTTCTTTTCATTTCTTGCCAAATAAGTAAGCTTTTGAATAATTTCTCTTATTCTATTTCCATATTTTTCAAATTCAATTGGGTGTCTTTCTTTGATATGACTAATATTAGCATTACCAATAAATATTGGTGTTTCTTCTTTATAATTTAATCCTAAAATTTTTATTACTTCTTTTGTTATCTTCCTATTTCATAATCCATTCCTAGTCCTTTCTTAATAAATTTAAGAAGCCTTTTTGTTTCTCAACACATTTGCATATTGCAAGCTCACTTCATTAATTTCTCCTGATGAAATTCTTGCAATTTCTTCAATTACTTCGTTTTCTTGTAGTAATCTAATTTGTGTTCTTGTCCTATCTTGTTTTACCTCTTTGTTGATAAAATAATTGTAATCTGCCATAGCTGCAATATTAGGTAAATGTGATATACACATAACTTGATGGTTACTCGCAATTCTTTTTAGTTTATTTGCCACTGAATTTGCTGCCTTTCCACTAATTCCTGTATCAATCTCATCAAAAATAAGTACTGGTATTTTATCACTATCAGCTAACACTTTTTTAATTGCTAGCATAGTTCTTGACATTTCTCCACCAGATGCAATTTTTGATAATTCTTTTTCTTCTTCTCCCTTATTTGTTACAATGTAAAAAATCACATTATCTTTTCCTGTTTTCAAGTACTCATTTTCTAGATAGCTAACTTTTACATTGATTTTAGCATTTTTCATTTCTAGTTCCTCTAATTCTTGATTGATTCTTTGGCTTAATTCCTCTGCTTTTTTACTTCTTATTGCATGCATTTGCTCTGCTAGTAGTTTCATTTGTTCTTCAATTTCTTTTTGCTTCTTTCTTAATTTTGTGTTATATTCCTCTAGATTTTCGATATGCTCTACTTCTTCTTTGATTTCTTGCTGATAAGCCAATATTTCTTCTATCGAATTCCCATATTTTCTTTTTAAAGAATAAATTAAATTTAGTCTTTCTTCTATAAAATCTCTTTCTTCTTCATCAAATTCCATATCACTTTTATACTCGTTTACATCTCTTGCTAATTCTTGTAATTCATAGTAAATGTTTTTTAAATTGCTAGATGCCTTTTCATATTTCGTATCAATTGGTTCAATTTTCTCCAATGCTCGTATTGCCATACTAATAGCATCAATTCCACTTTCTGAGATTAATGTGTCTGCTTCTTGTAAATTTTTTGTTATTTTTTCTGCATTTAAAATAATTTTTCTTTTTTCTTCTAATTCTTCCTCTTCTTTTGTTTTTAAGTTTGCTTCTTCAATTTCTTTTATTTGGTATTGTAATAAATCTAGTTTTCTTTGTTTTTCTTTTTCATCACCAAAATTTGCTTTTAGTTCTTGTTTTATTTCACAATATTGTTCATAGAATTCTATATATTTTTGTTTTGTACTTACAATTTTTTCTCCTATAAAACCGTCTAAATAGTTTAAGTGCATTTTATTTTCTAGCAAATTTTGATTGTCATTTTGTCCATGGATTTCTATAAATTCACTCATAAATTCTTTTAGTTCATTAACTGTTACCATTCTTCCATTAATTTTGCACATGTTTTTACCATTTAAATTAATTTCTCTAGACACAATAATATTACCCTCTACTGCTTTTTTGTGTTTTGTCTCGTACAGGCATATTTCTACAAAAGATTGATTTTCTCCTTTTCGTATCATTTCTTTGGAAAATCTGCCTCCTGATATAATTTGTAAAGAATCTATAATAAGTGTTTTTCCAGCTCCTGTTTCTCCTGTTAATACGTTTAATCCTTTGTTAAAATCGATTGTTATATCTTCTATAATTCCTATATTCTTTATGTGTAATGTTGTTATCATTTTTCTTTTCTCCTTTATTTTTATCACTAAAAAAATGTTCGCTTTTATTGTATCTCCAACTTTTAAAATTGTCAATACTTTTTACGAACATTTTTTCTTTTTATTTTAAACAAATTCTTCCCACACTAAATTAGCAAAATCGATTCCTTTCTTGGTTAATCGAATCCAATCTCCATCTATTTCTAGCAAACCATCTTCTACTAAATTTTCTATTTCTTCACGAAATAAAAAAATTGGGTTATCTACATATTTTTCTTTAAATTTTTGAATACTAACCCCATCGATTTTTCTTAAACCTAATAACATATATTCTTTTTTCTTATCTTCTATGGTCTGTTGTTCTTCTATTGATTTATTAGAATAACTCCATTGTCCTTTTTTTGAAAAAGCCGAATTAGAATAACGAACCCCCTTTAAATAAGAATGTGCAGTTGCTCCTAATCCTATATATTCCTTTTGTTCCCAACAGTTCCTATTATGTTTTGATTCTTTTCCTAATTTTGCAAAATTAGATATTTCATAATGTTTATATCCTTTTAATTCTAATTTGTTTTTCACATACCAATACATTTGTCTCTCTGTTTCTTCTTCTGGCAGTAATAATTCTTCCTTACTTATTAAAGTTTCCATTTTTGTATTTTCTTCTACGATTAAAGAATATACACTTACATGATTTGGCTCCAACTTTTCAATTACTTCTATACTATGTTTAATATCCTCAATTGTTTGGTTTGGTAGTCCTATCATTAAATCCACATTGATATTTTCAAATCCAGTAGCTTTTATTAATTGATAAGCTTCTAAAAATTCTTTGTAGGTATGTATTCTTCCTATTTGCTTTAATAATTGGTTATTCGTACTTTGCAAGCCCACACTAATACGATTTACCCCTACTTGTTGATACGTTTCTAATTTTTGTTTGGTAATGGTTCCTGGATTGATTTCAATCGTTATCTCTATTTCTTCCCATTTGTTTACATTTTTT
>CATOLW010000193.1 GCA_951800935.1 uncultured Clostridium sp. | reverse complement strand
ATTTTTTCCTCCTTAATGATTTTTTCCTTAAGTCCTAAAAGTTTTAAAACTTCGGTTTATACTTTTCTCTAAATTGAATTGCTTGTTCAAAGGTATAAGCTGCATTTAATATCGTTTCTTCGCTAAATTTCTTTCCAATTAATTGCATTCCAATTGGCATTCCTTCTTTATCTACACCACATGGGATAGAAATTCCTGGAAGTCCTGCTACATTAACTGGCACAGTATAGATATCTGCTAAGTACATTTCTAATGGATTATTTGATTTTGAACCAATATCAAAGGCAACAGTTGGTGAAGTTGGTGCTAAAATTACATCATATTTTTCAAATGCTTTGTTAAATTCATTCATAACTAAAGTACGTACTTTTTGACCTTTTTTATAAAAAGCATCATAATATCCAGAAGATAGTACATAGGTTCCTAGAATAATTCTTCTTTTTACTTCTTCTCCAAATCCTTCACTTCTTGATTTTTTGTAAATTTCTTTTAGGTTCTTAAATTCTGGTGTGCGATAAGTATAGCGAATTCCATCAAATCTTCCTAAGTTTGAACTTGCTTCTGCACAAGCAATAATGTAATAAGCTCCTAATGCATATTCTGATATATCTAATGAAAATTCCTCTATTTTAGCTCCTAGTTCTTTATATTTTTCAATTGCTTTTTGTAAAGTAGTTTTTACTTCTTCATTAATTCCTTCTCCAAAAAATTCTTTTGGAACTCCTATTTTTAATCCTTTTACATCATTTTTCAAGCTTAACGTATAATCAACTTTTGGTCTATCACTTGAGGTTGTATCTTTTTTATCATGTCCTGTAATGATGTTTAGGAGCATGGCTGCATCTTTTACATCTTTTGTAATTGGTCCTATTTGGTCTAGCGATGAAGCATAGGCTATTAATCCATATCTAGATACCAATCCATAGGTTGGCTTTAACCCAACTACTCCGACAAAGACTTGCTGGCTGTCTGATTGACCCTCCAGTATCTGACCCTAATGCCCATGGCACTAAATTAGCTGCTACTGCTGCAGCACTTCCTCCTGATGAACCTCCTGGCACTTTTTTTAAATTCCATGGATTTTTTGTTGTTTTGAAATAAGAATGTTCAGTTGAACTTCCCATAGCAAATTCGTCCATATTCATTTTTCCTAGCATTATCATGTTTTCATTATTTAATTTTTCTATGATGGTTGCATTATATGGTGCTATAAAGTTTTCTAACATTTTAGAAGCAGAAGTTGTCTTTACGCCTTTGGTACATATGTTATCTTTAATTCCAATTGGAATTCCTGCAAAGTTACCTGTGATTTCTCCTTTTTCTTTTTTATGTTGAATCTCTTCTGCTTGTTTTATTGCTTCGTCTGCTAAAGTGGTAATAAATGCTTGTACCTCTTTTTCTTTTTCCTTTATTCTATCTACATAGACTTTTGTTATTTCTGTTATGGTTAGCTCTTTGCTTTTTATTTTTTCTTGCAATTCGTGTACTGTTAATTCTGTAATACTCATCTATTTTCCTCCTTACTTTCTCCTAGCTTAAATGACTTAAAGTACTTTTGGTATTTTAAACATGTTTTGTTCTTTTCCTACTGCATTTTGTAATAGTGCTTCACTATCTTCAAATACTTCTATTTCATCTTTTCTAAATACATTTTTTGTTTCATTTGCTCCTATGGTTATGTCCAAGCTTTCCACTGGTGCATTGTTTACAATATTGGCAAAGTTTAAAATGTCTTGTAAGTTAGTTCGATATTCTTCAATTTCGCTTTCTTCTATTTCTAAATGGGCTAAATTTGCAATGTGTAAAATTTCTTCTTTGCTTACTTGCATATTCTCATCTCCTAATCTTAATTTGTTTTTTATTATATACTTTTTTTACCAAAAAAACAAGCCATTTTAGGCTTGTTTTTCGTATTTTATCATTATTTTAATTCTACAACTGCTCCAACTTCAGTAAATTTAGCTTTTAATTCTTCAGCTTCTTCTTTTGCTACTCCTTCTTTCACTGTTTTTGGTGCTCCATCTACTAAGTCTTTTGCTTCTTTTAATCCCAATCCTGTAGCATCTCTTACTACTTTGATAACTTTAATTTTTTGGTCTCCAGCATCTGTTAATACTACATCAAATGCTGATTTTTCTTCAGCTGCTCCTCCTGCTACTGCTCCTCCTGCTGCTGGTGCAGCTGCTGCTACTGCAGATACTCCATATTTTTCTTCGATAGCTTTAACTAAATCTGCTAATTCAACAACGGTTAAAGCGTCGATTTCTTCGATTAATTTTTCTATTTTTTCCATTTTAAAATCCTCCTCTTTCTAGTGATTTAAGTTCACTACTCTCATTTATTATTTTGTTTTATTCTAAAAAACATCTTATGCTTCTTCTGTTGTTTCAGCTTCTGCAGCTGGTTCTTCTACAACTGCTACATCTTCTGCTGGTACTGAAACAGTTACTTTTTCTCCAGCTTCTTCTTTTTGGATTCTTACTTGATCAAGTGCAACTGCAACTTTTGAAATATTTCCAAGTAATGCACCAGCAAGCATTGATAATAAAGTTTCTCTTGATGGTAATTTTGCTAAAGTAATGATTTCATCTGCTGTCATTACTTTTCCGTCAATTACTCCACCTTTAATTGTATAGTAGTCATTATCTTTGCTAAATTTGTAAATAATTTTAGATGCTTCTAAATAATCTTCTGAACTTAATACCACTGCTGTTGGTCCTTCTAGTTGTTCTTCTAATCCTTCTATTCCACATTCTAGCAATGCTCTTTTAGTAATATTATTTTTAATAATTGTATATTTAGCACCTGCTCCACGTAAATCTCTTCTTAAAGAAGTATCATCTGTTACATTAATTCCTCTGTAATCTGTTAAAAGTATTAATTTAGCTTCTTTCATTTCTTCTGCTAATTTACTTACTTCTTCTTTCTTTTGATTTAGTATTTTTTCACTTGCCATTTTGTTGTTTTCACCTCCCATAAATTCTTTATTGATAAAATT
>CATOLW010000192.1 GCA_951800935.1 uncultured Clostridium sp. | reverse complement strand
TGATAAAGATATATTCTTCAATAAAAAATGTAGAAGCATGGATAGAAACAATTAATATGTCGCTTTTAACGAATGAATTATTTGTAGAAAACTATAAAAAAGAAAATTATGCATAACATGAGCCCTAAATTTTAGTCCCATTAACACTAATACAACAAACAGAAAAATATTTTTCAAAGATACTTGAAATATTATAAATTTTATGTTAAAGTAATAAAGAATTACTTAAATTTAAAAATATATGTTATAATAGATGCAATTAGGAGGCATGAAATATGTTAAAAATATTGAAAAAGAAATTAATCGTGGCATTTGTAGCATCGGCTGCTACTGTGGCTATAGTTTTAGGTGTTTCAACTAAAACGCTATCTATGATTCATGAGGCAAATACAACAATTAAAAATTCACAAACTTCTAATATAAAAGAAAACAATATAAATGATGAATCAGAAGAATCAAAAGATTTTCAAAATGGGGATCAAAACAATGACGATAAAGACTTAAATTCATTAGCTGATACAGAAAATTCAAATGATAATTCTCAACAGAATAACCAAAATACAAACAAACAGGTAGCTATAGCTGTTACCTCTAAGTTAGAAAAATCAAGTAATAATAATGATGCAAATAAACAGGTAGCTACTAGTTCTCACTCAGAAAAATCAAATAATAATGATGACACCAATAAGCAAACAGCTACCAGTTCTCAGTTAAAAGAGGCAAATAGTAATGTAAATACAGAAAAACAGACTAGTACAAAGCCTACTGAAGAAGTTAAAAAAACTACAATTTATTATGATAGAACCACTTCTATTTATGCTAATGATAATATAACTTTACTAAGAGTAGAGTATTATGCAAATAATAAGCTAACCTATTACTCTGTTATTGAAAAGTTTGATGCTGCGACAAAGTCATATACTGAAAAGATTTATAAATGTAATCGTGAAACAAATATAGACCCTTTAGTACGTACAGATGTATATGCTAATGGTAGCTTAATAAAGTCATATTAAGACAGTACTAATTAAATATGTTCTTATAGGATTTAAAAATCTTATGAGGACATTTTTTTATGTACTTGGTTGTAAGATTAATTACTTTATTTTTCTATTAATTTGTGTTAAAATAAAAAATAAAAAAAGGGGGAGATGCTTTGAAAGAACAATTAGATATAAAACTAGAAAAAGAAGAAAATGATTATTTCAGAGAATGGATTATAGAAGAATGGAAACATCATAATACAGTTGACCCAATATACCAATTAAGAATAATAAAATCAGAAGAATTAACTTTTGAAAAAAATGAAGAATATTATAAAATTATGTTTAATAATGAAATGGTTGGTTTTATAGGAATAAAGAATTATGAAAGAGAAATATATTTATATCGATTTTTTATAGACAAAAGATATAGAAATCAAGGAATAGGAACCATCGCATTAAATAAACTAATTGATATGGCAAAAAAACAAGATAAAGATATATCATTAGAAGTATCAGGATACAACATTGCCAAAGATTTATATGAAAGATTAGGATTTAAAACACATTGGACAAGAATGGTACTAAAGATAAATGATAATATATATGAAAATTAGGAGAAACAATATATGTGGTTATATTATAGCTTATTGTCAACAGTAATATGGGGATTTGTTGCAATTGCTATCAAAAAATGTTCAGATAATGAACCTAAAAGAATAGCAATATTAGGAATGTTAATTTATCATTGGACTATGATTGTGGTTAGTTTAATTATTAATCCACAAGTTATTGTAAGCTTAAATGTTTTAGATATGATTAAAATGCTACCTGGAATTATAATACAATCAATAGGATTTTATTGTTCCATATCAGCTATCAAATATGGTAAAGTAGCAATAACATCATCGATACAAAGGACACAAGTAATTGTAACATTTTTGTTAGGAATATTAATTTTAAAAGAAAAATTTACAATTTTACAATTAATAGTTTCTGGAATATTAGTTACATTATCTATAATTGTAGCCAAAGATAAAGAAAATGATGCAGAAAAAATAAATAGAAAAGCAAAACAAAAAGCTATTATGTATTCATGGGGAGTAGTGTTATTTTATGGAATATCAGATTTTATAAACAAAATATATATTACAGAATTTCAAAGTCCATTATATGTAATGTTTAACTATGCAGTAATAATTATAATAGGAATATTTGCCTATTGTTTAATAACGAAAAAGTGGAATTACATAGACATTAGAAAGGTAAATGCAAAAAAATATTTTATATTGCAATCGTTATTAGATGTCTCATCTTCAATTTTTAATAGATTTGCATTATTAGATGGGAATGTTTCAATTGTTTCTGTAATTAGTACCAGTTCTATTATTATAACAATTTTAGCATCAAAATTGTTATTAAAAGAAAAAGTAAGTTGGAAAAAATATGTAATGATACTAGGCATATTTATATGTGCTTTAACTTTAGCATGTATAGAAAGTGCATAGAAAAACTAAAAAGCAGAGTTATTTGGTCATAGTTACTTATACACAGATAAGAACACTTCATTATGCTTTAAAGGCAATGAAGTGCTTTTTATATTGCTACATCTTCTTTTTCATAATCTTCTGGACTTAATCCAATTCTTTTTTTCATATATTTTAGTACAAGTAAAATAACAATTAATCCAAGCACACCTATTATTAAATAGGATGTGCTTGTACTATAAAATTCTAATAATAATCCACCCAAAAAGCTAATTACCATTTCTCCTATGTTTTTTATTAAATTACTAGTAGATAAAATTTTAGCTCTATTATTAGTAGTTGTGAAATTAGTAACATATTTATCTTCTAATACCCAATAAGGTCCTCTAAAGAAATGATGTATGAAAAAGGCAAACATCACAATTATAATAGTAAAAGAAACGTTCAAATTTAAATTTGTTATCACGCCAACTAGGATAAAGGATACAAAAATTGGCAAAGAAATAGAAGCTAATGTTTTATTTTTAAAAG
>CATOLW010000191.1 GCA_951800935.1 uncultured Clostridium sp. | reverse complement strand
AAATAATTTTTCTCTTAGGTTTATCGTTAATATCCTTACATACTTTTGTTTTAAATCCGCCATAATCCAATATCACGGCTAAACTTGTTCCTACTAACAGGTAGCTGATCTTTGGTAAATGTATAGTAGAAGTAGTATCTATATACATCTTCAAAATATTCATTTAAGATACTAGGATTGTTTTTGTCTTGTAGAAAGTCTTTTACTGTCTGATCCATAATTTACCTCCTTTTATGTGTATATATTAAATTACTGTTTTTACTGATATTAGCGATACTAATATATTGATGTTCCTTTATATATAGCAGTTTTAAGCATTTAACTTTTATAATTTTACTGATACTATTACCGTTCTTACTGATATAATTCAGTACGGTAAAAACAGTAAAAACGGTAAAACAGTAGTATCAGTATAGGCTATTCTTTTTTGCTGAACTCCATATTTCTAATAAATTTATGGAGCCTCTTTCCATTCTTGCCGATTTTCAGGTGGTGCTTCATATAATATGCCATCGTAGGAATGTAGTAAAGGTGCTAAGGATCTTATTTTTTTGGATAAAACAGCAGGGGTAGGATCAGCATACTCTCCAAAGAACTCAAAGCACTTATTGTTTATGTCAGTAGCTGTTCCCTCATAGTTATTTCCGCTTCTTTCTAGCAATTTCTTGATTGTTTTTACAATGACATCATTTTCGTAATTGTTCCATTGATCTTGTAAAATCTGGCTTTCCAAAGTACCTATCATTCGCCATTTAAACGTAGTCTTGTCAAACTCTAGCAAAAATTCATTCTCTTCAATATCTCTTCCTGTCATTGATAGAATAGTTTGGTTGCTATTTCTATTCTCTCTACTTAACACAAAAGTTGTATCACAAGCTCCCATAATAGCATTTGTACCTGATATTCGAGAGAATACATCTCCTGTATCGCCCATTTTCCTTAGATGGTGTACTAGCAATATACAGATATTCTTTTCATCTGCAAAGGCTTTTAAAATGCTTAAATCCTTATAGTCATTGCCATAAGCATTATCGCCCTTAGCCGAATTAGCTCTTATTTTCTGTAAGGTATCTATAACTATCAGGCTAGTGTTAGGCTTAGCTGTAATGTATTCTTCTAACTGTCCTACTAGATTATTGTTTATACTTTCACAAGTTATGGAAAAGTCAAAGTTAGGAGATGGAACTTTACCTTTTAATATTTTATTCATTCTGTCTTTTAGCCTTAGTAAGCTGTCCTCTAGTGCTAAATATAAACAGTTGCATTGATTAGTATTTCTATTTAAAAATTTCTCGCCACTTGCAACTGATAAGCATAGATCTAACATAAGCCAAGACTTGCCGATATTTAGGTGGGGAAGCAATTAGGTTTAATCCCTGAGGTAGCATATTATCTACGATAAATTTAATTGGCTGTAACTCTTTATTTTGTAGCTCTATTGCTGAAATAGTCTGAAGCGGTTTATTATTATTTTGTTCCGCTTCAATAGTTCTTGATAGTACACTATTTATGGTATTATTAAGTTCTCTGAAGTCTAAAGGATCAGTAAAGATATTATTATTTATAAATTCGCCTATTTCCTTAATGTCTAGTGTTGGATATTTTCTTCTAACATTACATAGATGGCTAAATATACTATTATTTCTACCATCTCCATCACACATATTGCTTAGATTTTCTTTGTTTTTTCCTAAAGGGTATAAGATGTGTGGTAATTCTGGTAAATTGGTTAAGTCTAGTTCCTGACTTCTATTTCTTTCAACTCCATTTTGTTTAACTACAACATAAGAGTTGTTGCCTGTCTTATAATCAACTTGAAATCCTGAAGCGGTTATTACATCTGATACAGACTTAACGGTAATTTCTTGAGGTTTTTTATAATAGAAATGTATTCCTCTAGTAGTTTCTACATTTAAAGTTGGGTAGGTGTTTTTTATGTACTCTATGATGGATCGTTCTTTAGCTTTATTATCTCCATCAAAATCTACAACAATGGTATCAGGATTAAGTAGCAATCCTGCATTTTGTAAACTATCCATTGTAGGATAATTTACATTAAACTTAGTTATAGCTTGTTTTTGTGCATTTAGTTCTATATACTTATTCAACTTGTTTACCTCCTTTACACAACCTAGATGTAGAAGAGGCTTTTATATAATCACATAGCTTGTACAGATCAGCTTCAGAAATAAATACACGATTATACCTTTTTAAAGCTTTGAAGTTCCTATTATTCTTTACTACTGTTATAACTTGCTTGTTTTCTGTTTCAAAGATAATAACTTCTGCATATTCATTTATAGACATTATATTTACCTCCTTTTAGTCCTCAAAGGGAAGTGGCGGGATATTATCTATCTTCTTTAGTGCCTCTTCTATATTCAGTTTCAACATAGTTAGATCCTCTGTAACTTCATTGTATTTTTTGTCCATTTCCTCTTTAAGTTTGTTATAATTTATTTCTTGTTTTTCCATTACTTATATACCTCCTTAATTTCTAAATCTGGATAGTTATATTCAAACAGCTTCTTTTTTAGCTTGTAAATTTGAGTTTTAAAGCCGTTTTACATCTTCGACAACATATTTGTTGTCTTTGATATTAAAATAACTAAAATCGGCAAAATAACACGTTTTTCTATAAACTTTGTTACCTTTTCTAAATTTAGGTATCAGTTCGTAGCAAGGTTGGAGGTTTAAATCTCTTATTTCTCCATTTTGTTCCATCAGTTTTAGTTCCTTATATCTCTTACCGCTCGAGTTTACTATCGAATACAATACCATCAATTATAATTTTTCTGTTATTAAATTTACCTTTTTTCTTGTAATTCATTGTTTTTTACCTCCGCTTCTTTAAAAAGGTTATACTCTTTTTGATGTTCAGCTATATATTGGTGTATGTCAGGGAGTATAGCTGTTGCGATTTGTTCAATCTGATCATTGCTGAGATCCATCTAAATTACTCCTTTTAAATAGTTCCCCTAAATTCAAAATATTAGAGTGTTTCTGTACTCTTTAGTTTTTGA
>CATOLW010000190.1 GCA_951800935.1 uncultured Clostridium sp. | reverse complement strand
TTATCGATTTTTTTACCAACTAGCCTTTTTCACTCCTGGAATTTCTCCCTTATGAGCTAACTCTCTAAAACATACACGGCATATACCGTATTTTCTAATATAGCTATGAGGTCTTCCACATAATTTGCATCTATTATATTCTCTTGTGCTATATTTTTGAGCTCTAGCTTGTTTAATTTTCATTGACTTTTTAGCCATAGTATTACTCCTTTCCTTTGAACGGCATACCTAGTGCTCGTAACAACTCTTTTGCTTCTTCATCTGTTTTAGAAGTTGTTACAAAGATAATATCCATACCTCTTAATTTATCAACTTTATCATATTCAATTTCAGGGAATATTAATTGTTCTTTTATCCCCATAGAGTAATTTCCTCTACCGTCAAAAGAATTTGCTGATACTCCTCTAAAATCTCTAACTCTTGGAAGTGCTACATTAAATAATTTGTAAGCAAAGTCATACATTTTGTCTGCTCTTAAAGTTACTTTACATCCAATGTTTACACCTTCTCTTAGTTTAAATGCTGCAATTGATTTTTTTGCCTTTGTAATTACTGGTTTTTGACCTGTAATTTGCATTAAATCATTCATAGCATTTTCTAATGCTTTAGGATTTTCTTTTAAATCTCCTAATCCTATATTGATTACTATTTTATCAAGTTTTGTAACTTGCATAACTGATTTATATTCAAATTTTTTCATTAATGCTGGGATTACTTCTTTTTCATATTGTTCTTTTAATTTTTCCATGCTAATTTATTCCTCCTTTCACTTAGCTTTGTTTGGTTTATCACAGTACAAAGCTAATGTTTACAGAATTTATTTCATAAATTCTGCATAAGATATCTGTAACTCGCTTTGCTCGAACAGCTATCTTAATTTTGCACCGCATTTTTTACAAACACGCACTTTTTGATCCTTTTCTACACTATATCCAACTTTTGTAGTCTTACCACATTTTGAGCATACTACATTTACTTTTGAAGTTGGAATAGGACATTCAACTGATATAATTCCGCTTTCTTCTCCTTGTCTTCTTGCTTTAACATGCTTTTTTCTAATATTAACATCTTTTACAATGATTTTATCAGCTTTTGGATTAACTTCTAATACTTCTCCTGTTTTACCTTTGTCATTTCCAGATAAAACTTGAACGTTATCTCCTTTTTTTATTCTCATTTTAGGAATTTCCTCCTTTTCTTTGTTATTTTGGTTTGTATTTTCTTAAAAAAAGCTACGACTAATAATTTGTAACGCTTTTCTAGCCTTAACGGCTCGACTCACTAACAAATTCTAATCCTATACCTCTTTATTTTGTAACATTCAAATGTCTACAAGACATTTTCATTACAGCCTAAAGAACTTCTGGGGCTAATGATAATATCTTCATATAATCTTTTTCCCTTAACTCTCTTGCAACTGGTCCAAAAATACGGGTTCCTCTTGGAGTTCCGTCTTCTTTAATAATAACCGCTGCATTTTCATCAAATTTTATATATGAACCATCTGCTCTTCTTAATCCGCTTTTAGATCTTACAATAACAGCTTTTACAACATCACCTTTTTTAACAACGCCACCTGGTGTTGCTGATTTAACAGAAGCAACTATGATATCACCTATGTTAGATGTTTTTCTAAATGATCCACCTAAACATCTAATACACATAATTTCTTTTGCACCTGTGTTGTCTGCTACTTTTAATCTTGATTGTTGTTGTATCATGGCATGGTTCCTCCTTTCAATTCTTAATTATTTTATATCTGCTTTTTCTACAACTTCAACAACTCTCCATCTTTTATCTTTAGAAAGTGGTCTTGTTTCCATTACTTTTACTTTATCACCGATTTGGCAAACGTTTTCTTCATCATGTGCTTTTAATTTATAAGTTCTTTTTACTGTTTTACCATATACTTTATGACTAACACTAGTTTCAACAGCCACTACTACTGTTTTATCCATCTTATTTGATGTAACTGTACCAATCATTATTTTACGAAGATTTCTTTCTTCCATTTAGATTTCTCCTTTCGTTTAAGCTTTTTTTGCATCTAGCATTTTTCTTTCTGTTAATACTGTATTTATTTTAGCTATATCCTTTTTTACTTCTTTTATTTTCATAGGATTATCTAATCCATTGGTAGCTAAACTAAATTTTAATTTGAACAATTCTGTTTTTAGTTCACCTAATTCTTTTTCTAAATCTGGTGAAGACATTTCTCTTATTTTATTTATCTTCATCATTTTCACCTACCTTTTTAGTTTCTTTTGCTACGAATTTTGTTTTGTTAGGTAGTTTGTTCATAGCAAGTCTTAAGGCTTCTTTTGCAGTTTCTTCTGGTACTCCAGCAATTTCAAACATTACTCTTCCTGGTTTTACAACTGCTACCCAATATTCTGGCGCACCTTTACCTTTACCCATACGAGTTCCGATAGGTTTTGCTGTTATTGGTTTGTCTGGAAAGATTTTAATCCAAACTTTTCCACCTCTTTTTATATAACGAGTCATAGCAATTCTGGCAGCTTCAATTTGATTTCCTGTAATTAAAGCTCCTGTTACAGCTTGAATTCCATATTCTCCATCTGTAACTTTATTTCCTCTTGTTGCTTTTCCTCTCATTCTACCTTTTTGTACTTTTCTATGTTTTGTTCTTTTTGGCATTAATGGCATTATTTGTCTCCTCCTTCCATATGTCTTTCTGGAAGAACTTCTCCTTTATAAATCCAAACTTTTACACCGATTTTTCCATAAGTTGTATCTGCTTCTGCAAATCCATAATCAATATCGGCTCTTAAAGTTTGTAATGGAATATTTCCTTCTTTATAGAATTCAGTTCTAGCCATGTCAGCTCCACCTAATCTTCCAGATACAGCCGTTTTAATTCCTAAAGCACCTGCTTTCATCGATTTTTGCATACATTGTTTCATAGCTCTTCTGAATGAAATTCTTCTTTCTAGTTGTCCTGCAATGTTTTCTGCTACTAATTGGCTATCTAAGTCTATATTTTTAACTTCAACGATGTTTAAAT
>CATOLW010000189.1 GCA_951800935.1 uncultured Clostridium sp. | reverse complement strand
TCATCTTTGTGTACCCCCTAATATTTTAATTAAATCCCAATTTGGATTTCCTTCTGCAGATATTGTTTTGCTACCTCGTTTCAATGTTTCTATTGCTGTATCAACATCAATCATTCTTACATCTTGTCCTTCAAAACATATAAGAAAATATGCTTTAAGCCCTGCATTTTTACATTTCTTCATTTCATCACATTGTCTTATATCTTTGTCTACCATATGCCACTTTGTTGTTTTGCACTCTTTTGCATCAAATACTGCCATATATCCTGGTAAAAATATTTCATAATCAAAAGGCTCTCCTTTTTTATAGATTCCATCAACTGTTCTTTCTGGATGATTTTTGTGTGCATGTCCACCTATTGCTTCTACATAATCACATACTTTTTGAATTTGATTTTCAAATTGATATCCTCTTCTTGGCATATAATCACCTACCTATAAAATAATCTATTTAAAATTTGTGTTGCTTGCATTTTGTTTAAGTTTTCTGTGTCAAAATCTTTCATAAATCTTCTAATCATACTAATTTGTTTTCCACTTGCTGGTACTTTTCCCCATTGTCTCATCATTTTTACATTCCATATATATTCTTCATTTGAATGATTTTCTTTTAAGTATAGATAAACTTCATCAAATGCTTTCTGCATACTTACTTTTTTTCCATTCCATTTTGTTTTTCCTAATTCATCTTGTGCTGGGATTATTATTCTCTTCTTAGGAAGTGTCACTACAAAATCACCATTTGGCATTTTAAAATAATTTACTCCATGAGTTTTATAATTTTGTTCTTTGGCCCAAATATTTACTATTTCCACATTCATTATCCATGATGATGGACAATCTGCTTTTTTTGCAATCAGATCAGGTAAATCAAACAAATCTCCTTGTATCTCATCTTGTTCACTTTCTGGTACTCCATTCAAGTCAACACCTATTAAAGTTGGTGCCGTACACAAATTTGCTCTTCCTGTTGTTCCAACTAAATCAATTAATGTTAATTTATCTTTTCCTGGATAAAGCCTTAATCCTCTTCCTACCATTTGAGTATATAAGCTACTATTACTTGTTGGTCTTGCAATCATTACTGTTTCAACAAGTGGCATATCTGTTCCTTCTGTAAATATCATACAATTAACAAGTACAGGTATTTCTCGGTTTGTAAACTTTCTAATAAGTTCCTCCCTATTTTTTGTTTTTGCAGTTACTGCTATTGCTCCTGATATTTTTTCTGCAATTGCTTCTGCATGATTTACACTACAAGCAAATATTAAGGTTTGTCCTTTTGCATATTTCTTATAAGCTTCAGCTATTGCATTATTTAATACATCTTGATTCATTGCTTCTTCAAGTTCTCCTGGTGCAAAATCTCCCATTCTTCTTGCCACTTTACTTATGTCATATCCAATATTTACTCTCATACAATAAATATCAGTTAAATATTTATTTTTTATGGCCCATTTAATATCTCTTTCAAATATAATATCTTGATATATATCATCAAGCCTTACATTATCTCCCCTATTAGGAGTAGCAGTAAATCCTAAATGTAATCTTGGCTTAAAATATTCGTATACTTTCCTATAAGATGTTGCTGCTGCATGATGTGCTTCATCTGTTATTATCATGTCAAATTCTGTAGGCTTGAAATTTTCTAATCTATGTACTATACTTTGTACTGATGCTATTACGACTGGCTCTCCATTGGATTTGTGATTCGCCATTTCAACTCCTACAGGGCAGTCATAGTATTTAATTGGTTGTGTTACTAGTTCTTCTCTGTGTGCTAGGACTAGTACACGACCTTTTCTTTTTATATTTGTAAATGTTGCTGTCTTTCCGCATCCAGTTGCCATTTGTATTAAATATGATCCTGGTTGTAAATTATCTATTAATTCTAAGCATTCTTTTTGATAATCTCTTAATTCTAATTTCAATTAATATCACCACCAATACAATTTGGACATTTATCAGTCCATTCTCCCTTAAAGTTTATACTTTTCCAACCATTTGCTTTTTTATAATCTACTGCTTCTTGAAATTCCTCAAAATCATCCACACAATTACTACAATAATCGCATTGTAATTCATATTTATTTCCTACTTTTTCTATCATATAAGTACATCACTCCTTTGCTTTTTATATTTTTCAATCCTTGCTTGTGAAAGTCTGATTGTTTCTTCACATTCTTCTTTTTCAAACATACCAATATGCGTATATTCCCTTGATAATCCTAATTGTTCAGATAGCCATCTATACGCTTTATATCTTGTTGTAATTCTTAATGGCTTTCTCCAAATTTGATCAAACCAGTAATGTGCTGTTTTTCTATATTGCCTAAGTTCATCATTTGCTAAAGTTCCAAGTGGTATGTCTGTTCCTGTATGTACTCCTACAAATGCCCTACAATTTCTACACAAATAACATTTGCCATTTCCATATTCTCTACCATATATTTCTGCATTTGGTGTATAAACAACTGGGCTTCCACAATATCTACATATTGTTGGTTTTTGCATTTTTAAAATTCCCCCTTAAACACTGTACTTATAATTTCCATACATAGATTTATTGTTTCGTATAATCTTTCTTCTGTTATTGGCTCAGCTTCTTCTGCTTCTCCATTTAATATTTTTTTTAATTTTGTTCTTTGCATTTCAGTATTTTTTATATGATCTATATGCTCTTGAAACATTGATGTTTGAAATTCATATTCCTTACATCTTTTTTCGTAATTTGCTAATATTAGTTGCTTTGTTTTACTAGCATTTTCAGTAGTTATCTGCTTATTATGAAACATTACCAATAACTGCTTTAATGCTAAAAAATAATGTATTTCTAATAAATTGTAATCTGTAGGAGGTGTTTCAAGCTTTATAGAATCATTTATTATTTGTTCTTTACTTTTCATTTTTCTCATCTTTCTTTGGCTCATCTTCAATTACTTTTAATAAATTAGCAATTCCTTCTGTTAAACCTTTTATCATTTCTGCTTTTTCTATACTTGGCTTTTTATCTGCCTTATTTATTACATAGCTTAAAGATGCAGTCATTTCTA
>CATOLW010000188.1 GCA_951800935.1 uncultured Clostridium sp. | reverse complement strand
TCTTTTAATAAAATGGGGAAACTGATGATTCACTTTGAGAATCCAGAAGATAAAGATATATTAGTTGACTGGATTTCTGTACAACCTAAAAATGCCCCTAAAGGCATGATTCTCTTTTATCAAGAAGATGGACTTACCTTGGGGAAAGAATTTATTGCATGAAACAAAAAAACTTTCAAATGTGGGCTGGAGTTATATCGGCCCATAAATTATTTTAACTAAATCTTGAAAATTAGGGGAAAATGGAGTATAATAACGCTGATACTAGAAAAGAAAAAGGCACCAGAAAATTTCTGGTGCCATCAATCAAAGATAAAAGAAAGAAAGTGATAAAAATGAATAAAACAGAACCAAGAACTTTAGCAGGATTTATGGAATTATTACCAAGTGAACAAATACTATTTGATCAAATGAAAGGAAAAATAGAAAATACCTATCAAAAATATGGATTCTTACCATTAGATACACCGATTATAGAACTATCAGAAGTATTATTAGCCAAAGCTCGGTCGGAGAAACAGAAAAACAAATTTACCGATTTAGTAAAGGAGAAACAGATCTTTCTTTACGATTTGATTTAACGGTTCCTCTTTCTAAATATGTAGCTAAAAACTATGGAAACTTAAGCTTTCCTTTTAGAAGATACCAAATTGGAAAAGTATATCGTGGAGAAAGAGCACAAAAAGGAAGATATCGAGAATTTTACCAATGTGATATTGATATGATAGGAGATGGTGAATTAGAGATTATTCATGATGCAGAACTACCAAGTATCATTTATACAATTTTTAAAGAATTAGGATTTGACAATTTTACTATTTGCATTAACAATCGAAAAATATTAAATGGTCTATTTGAGAGTTTAGAGCAAAAAGAAAATGCAGTAGAGATATTAAGAATTATTGATAAGATAGACAAAATAGGAAAACAAGCAGTAATAGAAGAACTAAATAAATTACAAGTAAATGATACAGCAATTGAAAAAATTATGACTTTCATCAAAATTGATGGGACATCAGATGAAAAAATCCAAAAACTAGAGAATTTAGAAATAAAAAATGAAATCTACAGCAAAGGTGTAGAAGAACTAAAAGAAGTAATAAAGAACATAAAATTGTTTGGTGTACCAGAGCAAAACTTTAAAGTAGATTTAACCATTGCAAGAGGATTAGATTATTATACAGGAACCGTTTATGAAACATTTTTAAATGACTACCGAGAAATCGGTAGTGTATGTTCAGGAGGAAGATACGAAAATTTAGCGGAGTATTATACGGATAAAAAATTACCAGGAGTTGGAATATCAATTGGTTTAACGAGACTATTTTATAAACTAAATGAACTAAACCTAGTAAAGGCAGAACAAAAATCAGTGGCAGAAGTATTAATTATACCTATGATAGAAGATTTAGAAAAACCAATCAAATTAGCAACTGAATTAAGAAAGCAAGGAATTAGAACAGAAATTTATTTAAATAATAAAAAGTTAAAGGCTAAATTTAAATATGCAGATAAGTTGAAGATTCCATATGTAGTTGTAATAGGAGAAGATGAAGTTGCTACTAATATAGTAACGATAAAGAATATGGAAACAGGAGAAGAAAAGAAAGTTACAATGGAAGCTAGTGAAGTGATAACTAATTTAAAATAGTAGAATAAATTTAGAAAAAACTCTTTTATGGGGAAAGAGTTTTTTTTGTTGCCATAATTTGACTTTTTTTTAAAAATAGTTTATAATTATGTATACAGGTGAAATTATGCCTGTTTGTATAGATATCGTTGCAATCGAGTTCTTGGAAAGCAACGTAATAAGGGGTATTACCCAATTTTCTTTATAATATCGCAGACCGCTAATTATTGGAAAGCGATTTTAATATAAATAGCCAAGTTTGAAATTTAAGTTTGGCAAGAAACACATAAAACGAAGTAACTTGTAAACCCATGATGTAACTCGTAAACCCATTGTGTGTAAAAACACACAAGCAAGTTGTAACTTAAAAATGTGTGATATAAAAACACACAAGCACTTTGAAAATTAAAAAGGAGAATGAATTATGAGTAAAAATATTCAACGGTTGATAGCAATAATTATAATAGTTACTATGATAATGGCAGGATTATCCATGTGTTCTTCAAAGAAAGAAGAAGAAACTCCTCAGAAGGAAGTAACAGTAACTGAGCGGCAAGAGCCACAGCAACAGCAGGAAGAACAGTACACAATGGAATTTGTGAAAGGCATAAAAATGCTAGAAAAGTTTAAAAAAGGAGATGTGATAAAGCAGCCCTCTAAGGAGGATATCATCATAAAAGATACTAACAACAAGGAACATCCAGAGAAACTGAAAGAGGTGAAGATTTCATTCTGGTATCGTGGATGGGATTGGAAAAAGGATCAGTCAAAAGTATCGGCCAATCAGGTTGATTCCAACAAGCCTGGGGAATATACGGTTACGTATTCTTTTAGTTATTCTAATAAGAAGTTAACACGTAGTAGGATATTTGAAATTGGCAGTTTGGCAGATAATGAAGAAAAAGTAGATAGCTTGAGTAATGCTTCGACATCTGAACCTGTAAAATTAAGTATACTAGAAGATAAGAATACTTCTAGTGGTTATGGCATAACTGGTAACAAGGAATTATCAAAAAAAGAAGATAGTGCTTCAGAAGGAGATAGTTCTTCAGAAGGAGATAGTTCTTCAGAAGGAGATAGTTCTGAGAAACCAGGTTCAACAGAGCAACTGGACAGAAGGGCATTAAATGATGCAAAGGAATTGGCAGCAAGTAAAAATGAAGCTGATTACACAGAAGATTCGTGGAAAATTCTTCAGGATGCATTAGGAATGCCTGAAACTACTCAGGATGAAATCAATACAAAAACTGAAGCAATTAATGCGGCAATTAAAGCATTGGTAAAGAAAACAGAAAATCTGGACAGAAGAGCCTTAAATGTTGCAAAGGAATTGGCAGCAAGTAAAAATGAAGCTGATTACACAGAAGATTCGTGGAAAATTCTTCAGGATGCATTAGGAATGCCTGAAACTACTCAGGATGAAATC
>CATOLW010000187.1 GCA_951800935.1 uncultured Clostridium sp. | reverse complement strand
AAAATAGAATAAATGTAAATTAAAGGAAATTATAATTATGGAAGAATTAATGAAAGAAATAAAACAATTTAATGAAGAAAGAGATTGGGATAAATTTCACTCACCAGAGAATCTAGCAAAATCAATATCAATTGAAGCTGGGGAACTTTTAGAATGCTTTCAATGGGATAGTGAGAATTATAACAAAGAGCAAGTTTATGAAGAACTTGCAGACGTATTTACATATTGCATTCAAATGGCAATGCAATTAGGGGTTGATCTAGAAGAAATAATATTAAAAAAATTAGAAAAAACAAAGAAAAAATATCCAGTAGAAAAAGCTAAAGGAGTAAGCACAAAATATAATAAATTATAGAAAGTGTGATTTATATGAAATATATAAAAATAGATAATAAAGAATATCTTACTGTTAAAGATGTGTATTTGAATTTATGCGTTGCAAGAAATGCAATATCAAAAAAAATAAAATTTCTAGAAAAGAATGGATATATCTTAAGAGTAGAAAATAAAAGACCTGAAATTTATATTAGCAGAAAAGGATATGAAAAACTAAAAGAAGAGAGAATACAGTATTTAGAAAAAATGATTAGTGATGAAAATAATAAAGGACTAAGAGAATATTACATGAATCTAAAAGGTGCGATAGAAAAACCTGAGTTATGGAATCAATTTCATAAAAAATCAATAATACATTATATAACTTCCGAACCTATAGTATCTTATAAAGACGATAAATTTAATAATTAAAAAAGAGGAAGATATGCATAAAGAAAAATTTGAAGAAATTTTAAATAAATATAAACTTATTAATCTAGAAAATGAATTATATATGAAAAAAATAATAAATAGTTTAGGGCAATGTAATAGAGGAGAATATATTTATCCGTGTGAGGATATGTATTGGCCATTTAGAGAAAATAAGGATTTTGTATATGCCGTATTAGATACACTTGAAAAAGAAGGAATTTTAAAAAGACATGTCCTTTTGAGATGTTGTAGATGCGGTAGAGAAAAAATAATAAATACGTATCTAATGAAAAATGAAGAAATTATTTGTGAAGAATGTGGAGCTGATAACGACGATAAAGATTGTGTAGTAGCATATGAAGTATTATAAATTGATTGGGGGCAATTATTGTGATAGTATATGAAGCAACAAAGCAATTATTTGTAGAAGATGTTGTGCAAGATAGAATTGAAGAGAATATAGATAGAAAATTTTATGAAAAAATGGGATATCATACATCGCAGAGTGAAAGAAAAGCATGGAATAATTCTATGCAATATATGATGAAAGTTTTAATAGATAATAATATACCTAGAAATGTAGGAATAGCTATTGAATTTAAAATTCCAAATACATCTAAGAGAGTAGACTTTATAATTACAGGTAAGGATGGAAAATTTAAAAATACAGCTATTATTGTTGAATTAAAACAATGGACAGAAGCTGATATAGTTAATGGAAAAGATGGAATAGTACAAGCATACACAGGACATGCTTTAAGAGAAGTTGCACATCCATCATATCAAGCATGGTCATATGCAACAACAATAGAAGATTATAACGAGACTGTACAAGATAGGAAAATAGATTTACATCCATGTGCTTATCTTCACAATTATTTAACTGTAACACCTCCAACACTATTATCAGATAATTATAAGTATTATTTAGAAAAGGCACCAGCCTTTGTAAAAGGTGATGTAGAAAAATTAAGAGATTTTATCAATAAGTATATTAAATATGGCGATGATAAAGAAACATTATATATGATTGAAAATGGAAAAATTAGACCATCTAAGTCATTACAAGATGCTTTATCAAGTATGCTAAAAGGCAATCAAGAATTTATTATGATTGATGACCAAAAAATTGTATATGAAACAGCTATAGAAATGGCAAGAAAATCATATAGAGATGGAAACAAAAGAGTTTTAATAGTTAAAGGTGGACCTGGTACAGGCAAGTCAGTACTAGCAATCAATCTGTTAGTAAAATTAACAAATGAAAATATGGTTTGCTCATATGTAACTAAAAATGCAGCACCAAGAAATATATATGCTACAAAATTAAGTGGAGATTTTAGAAAGACAAGAATTAATAATTTATTTAAGGGTTCAGGTTCGTTTGTTGAATCGGTAGAAAATGAATTTGATGTTTTAATAGTTGATGAAGCTCATAGATTAAATGCTAAATCAGGAATGTTCCAAAACTTAGGTGAAAATCAAATAAAAGAGATTATTAAAGCATCAAAGTTTTCAATATTCTTTATAGATGAATCACAGAGAGTAACATTAAAAGATATTGGAAGTGTTGAAGAAATACAAAAGTATATTGGGCGAACAAATGCCGAATCAGAAATAATGGAGTTAGAATCACAATTTAGATGCAATGGATCAGATGGCTATATCGCTTGGTTAGATGATGTATTAGATATTAGAAAAACAGCTAATAGTAATGGATTTGATTTGGACTATGACATTAAAATTTGTGATACTCCTAACGAAGTAAGAGATATAATATTTGAAAAGAACAAAATAAATAATAAAGCAAGATTACTTGCAGGATACTGCTGGAATTGGATAAAAGAAGGAAAAAATAGATCAGATATATTTGATATAACTATTCCAGAATATGATTTTGCAATGAGTTGGAATTTAGGAAATAGTCAAACATGGGCAATTGATTCAGAGTCAGTAAATGAAATAGGATGTATACATACAGCACAAGGACTTGAATTCGATTATGTAGGAGTAATTATTGGAAATGATTTAAGATACGAAAATGGTAAGATAGTTACAGATGTTACAGAAAGGGCAAAGACAGATCAATCAATAAAGGGAATATATAAAATGTTTCAACAAAATTTTGATGAAGCAGAGAAAATAGCAGATGAAATAATAAAAAATACATATAGGACATTAATGACAAGAGGACAAAAAGGATGTTATATTTATTGTACAGATAAAGACTTGTCAAATTATCTGAAGAAAAGATTAAATCAAAATGAGGGTATTGTTTATCCTATTGATGAAGAGGAACATTATAGTGATTTAATG